>CAZEAL010000143.1:0-6102 GCA_964510265.1 uncultured Candidatus Saccharibacteria bacterium | reverse complement strand
CGCCCGCCATTGTATCAGATTTTTCCCTATGAGTCTTATCAACAACGAGCAAATGAACTGGTGCTTTTGGATATTTATTCTCTATAACAATAAATTCTTTAGTTTCGAGTACTCTTGATGCTGCTTTTTTATCTCTGACTATATCGCAGAATAAGCAATCCGAATCACCCATATTAGAAGTATATAATTAAAAATACAAACCCTGCAAACAAACCATCATATTTTTACTAAGACATCCCAATTTAAAACCCGAAACTACTTAATGCTTTCACTAAAGTAAAAATACTATGATAAAGTTACTTTAAATATGATACTCAAAAGTAACTTTCAAGCAAAAACCTAAGTCAAATCAATAAAAAAAAGAAATCTACTTTAATAAAAATTAAAATCAACTGTTTTAGCAATCACTAGCTCAAAATATTAAAAACGTCTTTAAAAGTAATTAACACAATCAATCCTAGTAAAAATATCATCCCCCACTTGTGTACGCTAGCTTCAAAGTTCGCACTTACCTTTTTGCCGCCTCTAATAATTTCCAAAACCACAAATACCAGTCTTCCTCCGTCCAAAGCAGGAAATGGCATTATATTCAAAAACGCCAAGCTTAAAGACATTAAGGCTACAAGATCAAGCAAACTTAGAATAACTTTGGATCCGCTGTAACTCAAAATATTTCCGACTACAGAATAGATTCCCACAGGCCCGGCAATCCCCTCCGATACGGGAGCAACCGAACGCGCATCCAAAGATGCCTTAATCAAATTGCCAAAAGTCACGGCCGAATAAGACATCATATTATATGAGTGGAGAATTCCTGCGGAAGCCTTTTCATCTTGATAATTTATCGTGACAGCTTTTGTCATATAGACACCTATAATCCCATTACCTTCATCATCTTCCAATGGCACCAAATTAATAGAGCGTATTTCCCCGCTTGACTGTCTTCTTAAATCCATTAATAAAAGTTTTATTTCCTTCCCGGCATTATCTTTAACCTGAGTTTTTACGTCATCTATGCTGTAAACCGGTATATCATTTATTTCTATAATTGCTTCTCCAACTTCTATACCGGCATCCTTGCCGGCAGATTCTTCAGTATAAGAAGCCACGACGGTATTTGAAGTTTCAGCCCTTCCAAACCTAAAAGTATAGTCAAAAAACAAAGGTAGGTACAAAGTTTTGTAATTGTTGGCAGCCAGTACAAACTGAAAAACAAGGATTGCCAGAATTAAGTTCATCGTCACCCCCGCGACTAAGATCGCCGCTCTTACGTAAGCAGGTTTAGATATAAAGCTTTTAGGGTCACTTTTTGATGTCACCTCGGTGTCATCTTCTCCGGTTAATTTTACAAATCCTCCGAAAGGCAATAGATTAAAGGAATACACGGTTTCACCTATTCTTTTGCCGAATACTCTTGGGGGTAGTCCTAACCCGAATTCTTCCACCCTGATTCCGCTTTTTTTAGCAACAATAAAATGTCCAAGTTCATGGACCAAAACAAGTACAGATAAAATTAAAATAAATATTATTAAAGTCATGAATTGATTTACACTTTCAATATCTCTTCTTTTTTGTTCTCTCCCAATTCGTCTGATTCCTCCACAAACTCTTTTACAACTTTTTCAACTTCTTCCTTACTTGTAAATTTCTCGTCTTCACCCATTTCTTTATCGGTAAAAGCCTTGTCAATCTCCTTCATAAAATCCTGTCGAATGCTTCTTATTGCACTCTTGGTTTCCTCAACTTTTGACGAGACCAGCTTTACAAGATCTTTTCGCCTTTCTTCTGTTAATGCCGGCAAAGGTACTCTTACTATATCGCCGTCCACAACAGGATTAAGCTTTAATTCACTTTCTCTAATAGCTCCGGCAATTACCTTCAATAAACTTTTATCCCATACCGAAATAGAAAGATTCTGTGAATCCAGAACCGAAATCGATCCTAACTCTTTAACTGTCATTTTAGTATCGTAAGCTTCCACTTGAATATTTTCGATTAAGGATGGTGATGGTCTACCGGTTCTTAATTGATTCAATTCCGATTTCAAAAAATCGATGGATTTTAATAGTTTAGCTCTTAAATCGGCAGTATTCATATATAGATAATACTTTGATTAATCGTTAACGGCAAATCGAATAAACTTTTTTATTTCGATTTTTTCGCCTACTTTTGCTACAGTTTCGGTTACTAGGTCTTTCACTTTTTTATTGGGATCTCGTATATATTCGGCCTCCAGCAAATCATCAACATCTTTATATTCGTCAGTACAAACCTGCATTGCAACTTCATGGCAAAGCTTTTTAAAGTCTTCTGTTCTAGCCACAAAATCAGTTTCACAAGCCACAACTATCAAACTACCAATTTTTCCGGCTCCGTGAATATAAGAGTGAACAAGTCCGTCTTTCGTGATTCTTTCCGCCTTTTTGGCAGCTTTTGCCGCGCCTTTTGTCATTAACAAAACTCTGGCTTTTTCGTAGTCGCCGCTTAATTCTTCCAAAGCCTGTTTAACCTCAAGAACTCCCGCGCCGGTTTCTTCCCTCAATTTTTTTATATCTTGAACGTTCATAGTCATATTGTAATCAATAGACGACACAAGTCGTCACTTCTCCTCCTTTTTAGCCTTTTTAGCTTTTGTCTTACTCTTATCCCTGGGTTCCCCGACTTCTTCTTTTATTTCTTTAATTTTTTCAGTTTTTGTTTCTTCTATTACCGGCTCCTTTATAAGTTCTTCGGCTTTTTCTGGTGCTTCGCTCACTGTTACAACTACAGGTTCTTCTACAAGTGCCACCGGATTATCCATTTTATCTATCTGTGATTCATCTACCTGTTCTTTTTTAGCCTCCGCCTCTTTTACCTTACCGGCAGCCAATACTTTTTCATATTCTTTATAACCTTCTAATATGGCATCTGAGACAGATTTTAGGATAAGGGCAACCGATTTTATAGCATCATCATTTCCGGGAATTACATAATCTACTTTAGATGGATCCGAATTGGTATCTATTAAAGACACAACCGGAACTTTGTTCATTTTAGCCTCATTTACAGCTGTTTTCTCTCTTCTGGGATCCACCGTAAAAACCGCCGCCGGATTACCTTTTAAAGCTACAATACCGCCGATATATTTTTCAAGTTTTTCTATTTCCCTATCAATTAAAAGTCTTTCCTTTTTAGTGTATTTTTCAAGCTCTCCGGACATCCTCTTGCTTTTAAGGCTTAGTAACTTATCAATGTTTTTCTTTATTACTCTATAGTTTGTTAATGTACCCCCCAACCACCTTTCTGTCACATACAGTGCGCCGCATCTTTTAGCTTCATTTTCAATAATTTCTCTCGCCTGCTTCTTAGTTCCCACAAATATTATTTGACCTCCGGTTTTAGCAGTTTCATATAAAAATTCGCAGGCTTTCTTTAATAGTTCTTCTGTCTGCTCTAAATCTATTATGTGAACATTTTTCTTTACAGTAAAAATATAAGGTTCCATCTTCGGATGCCACCTTCTAACTTGGTGGCCGAAATGCACTCCGGCTTCTAAAAGTTGATCTATCTTTGGTGTTTTATATGTCATTTTTTTAGGAGAAAGGACAAGAACTCTTATGTGCTCCACGCACCAAGCTACAACGAGTCTAAATTTCCCCCTTTTTCTTTTTGAATCGAAATAAATAATCTCTTCTCACCTGAACCCTAAATATTTAGGGAGAGGTCTTCAGGACATTGATAAATTATCATATTTGGATTAATTTAACAACTAGTTTGACAATTCACGCATTAATGTTTAAAAACAATACTAATGACTAAAGACTTTGATTATATTAAAAATCTTGGTGGGGTTTACGATGATTTTAAACTGTGGCTTAATATATATTACGGATTGGAAACAGAAATTTTAGAGGAAAAACCATCTTCTTGGGGGTACTCTACAAGCTGCTATTATCTAAAGGCAAAAGACGGTGATTACGCTGTCAGTATCTCAAGACACTCTGTAAAAAAATCGGCTTTGATAGATAAGGATATATATATATCAAACTTATTAAAATCGGTAATTCCTACTCCGGCGTATTTACAAACTAATAATAAAAGCAATTATATCGTTAAAAACGCGCATATTATTAAAATAAATAAGTATATAAACGGTGTTCCCCCATTTAAAATGAATTTAATTATTTTAAAGGAGGCTGTTAATATATTAAAAAATATTCATTCAACCTTAGCACCCGGAATAAAATTGTCTTCGCCTAAAGGACTGTCAAAGTATGAAAAGAAGAAATTTCTTCATGGTGATTTAACTCCTTCAAATATACTTGTATCGAATAATAAAATTATCGGAATTTTGGATTTTGAGCATTGCTTTATTGGTCCTATTGAATGGGATTTGGCTAGGTGTCTGGTTTTTTCCTGGTTTAGAATGTATGAGAAAGTAACCTTTGAGGAAACACTAAATTTGGTTTTAGAAGTTTATGGCTCTGATTTGGTAAATAAGAAATTACTGCTTGAGTTCTCAATTAAGAATGCGCAAACGTACTTACATAATATCATTAAACATAAATATAAATACGAAGACAAGGAATGGTTTAAAATAGAATGTGATTTTGCTAAAGAAAAGCTGAAACATATAAAAACCATTAAGTTAGAATAATAAAAATTTATAATCTGCTTATTTGGCTATTAATTAATTTTCAATACATTATCCTGCTCAAAAACCAGACCTAATTTAACTGCATTCTCGGCTTTTGCCAACTGCCTTCCTAAATCACAAGCAGCTCCCAAATCACCGATCAGCATTTCTTTTATCGCCATAGCGCATAAATCGCGGGCCACTTTCGGTTTTTTGCCGTTTTCCCTGAATTCAGCTAGATCAGAAGCACCGTCCGGCGATATAAACTTTACAATTATTTCCTCACCTTCCACAGAAATAATATAATTGCTCCTTCTCTCATACATACAAGTGCGCGCCAGATCGTCATTTTGTTCAACTATATGTTTGGAATCCTCCCAATCTAATTCGTACATTTCCGCGACATGGGAAATTGTAGTCAGAGAACCTATGTTTTTATTAATTTTCACCGCAATCTCACGCTGGAAATTTCTTAGAGCAAAGGCATTTAAAGGCCATGCACCATATACGTCATTGTTTCTGAACACCGCGGTTAAGTTTAATTCTTCCTCCAGGCACTGCCCAAGTATCATTACCAAACAAGGCACTTTCCACCCTTTGGTCTGCTCCATTTCCTGACGCTCCGTATTTTTGGGAGGGTAATTATCCTGTTGAGGCTTCCACAAAACCGCTAGTGCTCCCCTATCATATGGATATCGTTTCAGTTTCTCCACCATAATTTCCTCCTGATTAATTCCTTCCCAGTCGAATATTCTTTCTCCGTATGTATAAGCTTCTGTACCTTTATTTACATCAAAAAAGCCTTTTATATAAAGGTCGAGTCCTTCTTTGGCAAATTTCAAATAGTCATAAAATTTCGGGTTTCTCGGATCCTCTTTTTCTATAACTACTGAAAGGTTGTGTACTGCTTTTACTTTTCCATACATGCCGGGGATTTCCACTCCGAATCGGTTAACAATTTTAAGAACGTCTATCCACGCATCACCTATGTAGTCTTTTCTTACTTTAAAAACCGATAGATCGGAAGGAAATATATCCGCTTTTGCCGGCGGTTGGCTTTTAAATACTTGAGGGTCTCCAAATGCATCCTTTTTTTCCAGCGAACTTACTAATTCTGCTACTTGCTGCAAAGGTTTCATTCTCATGTCGATAAAACGAACATTCTTTCTAATCAAATCAAATGCTTCCAACGGGATTTCTTTATCTAAAAGAGCTTCTTCGTCGCCGATTATTCTCCATCCTAAAAGTTCGCCTTCTTTTCCACTTTTTACATCTACTCCATCTTTAAAAAATCTTAAAACTGCCTCGCCACTCCCCTGCCGGTCAACACCGCAAATCACTAAATATCTGATTAACGGATTTGCCAGAATATTTCTTAGCATGGGATTTATTCCGCGTTTTGTATAAAGCTGGCCGCAAACGCTAAAAGATTCCGCTGTAAGTTCGGAAGCCACATTTTCCTTGGGCATCCACAGAGTTGCAACTCC
>CAZEAL010000142.1:0-6626 GCA_964510265.1 uncultured Candidatus Saccharibacteria bacterium | reverse complement strand
TTAAATGCAGGCTTACCTATAGTCTCAAGATTTCCCCATGCATATAGAGTTTATTATTATGAATTGGACAGTCCTGTCGGGTTTGATGCTTCAATCTTTCAACCCTCTCTGGATTTGCAGTTCAAAAACGACACACCTGCATACATTTTAGTACAAACAGAATTTGATCCTAAAAATTACACACTAAAATTTAAATTGTTCGGCACCGATGACGGAAGAAAAGTGGAAATTACAAAACCGGTTGTTACAAATGTTACTGCACCTCCCGAAGCTTTATATCAGGAAGATTCGACGCTGCCGGTAGGCACAATTAAACAAATAGACTTTGCCGCCTGGGGGGCAAATGTTTCTTTCACACGTACAGTTACAAGGGAGGACAAAGAATTATATAAAGATACTTTCAGCAGCAGATACCAGCCTTGGAGAGCAATATATTTGAAAGGGACGAAAAAGTGAATTTATTCTTCTGTAACTTCATCCAATACAACAATAGTGTTATTTAAATCCGGCTGTCTAGATATAGTAACTGTAATAAAGCTGCCTTTGTTTTTATATTTAGTAATTGCAGTCCCGGAAGCTACCTCATTATATTCAACTTCCCAGCCTTTAGCGTCAAAGATATTTTTATAATAATTGTTTAATTCTGTAACAGTTCTTGAGGCTTCAAATGTAACTCTTCTTCCATATGCGGTATTGTCAACTGAAATTTCCTTTGAACCTGAAGGGTGTGGTATAGAAAATGTATCCTCGCTTTTATAACCCTGAACGTTAGAAAGTTTGACTACCGCTTTTGGCCTATACAAAGTAAAAGTTACGAACGAAACAATAAATAACGCCAGAACAACTGCTGAAGCTGTAATAAATAAAACATTCTTATCGTATGTATGTTTAAACACTTTTATCATCTTTATAATTATTAGCGAAAATCCGAACTTCCGGCAACCGGCGAACTGAAAACGAATGAATTTAAAATATCCCCAAATACCTCTTTAAAACTTCCGGGCAAAAATTCGGTTTTTGAAATAATCATTATCTTTGAAGTATTCGGAATCTGCAACATAATTATATCTCCCCACCAAGCATATCCTTTTAATAGCACTGCGTCCACTTCCCCAACTTTTGTCTTCTCTTCAGATTCTTCGGGATTTCTTCCCGTAATTATTCTATAATCTTCCAACAACGCGTTTTTTTCACTTACCAGATACATTTCAAACGGCACCTTCATTTCGTTTTCATCCACAAACACACCAAATCCGTCAAATGGCTTGTTTTTCTCTGGAATTCCTAATGAGGTGTCTACAAAGTAGAATTTACCTGAATTAAAGAATATTCCGTATACTGGCGACGGAACCTGACAACAGTCAGTGTTGAATCTGGGATGTCTAAACGAAAATCTATGAACCCCACTGGTAAAAGTAATAATCGGGTCTTCCGGAGGCGGAAGCTCTCTGTCTATTTTTAAACTCAATAAAATCTCATCCGTATCCTTTTCGTACTTCTGCTTAAAACCAATATCCCCTTTATATATTTGATCAATTTCATAAACGAAGTTCTTACTCACCACAAAAGTAACTTTAAAGTCCGAATTGCAATTTATTACATTAAAAGCCTGCGCAGTTAGCCCGTCTATTTTAGTGGCTTCAACTTCGCTTATTTGGGCAAGATCAGGACAGCTAAAAGCAAAACTGCTCACTTTATTTCTCGCTAAATCAATAAGAGGGCGATTTTGAGGGTTGGTGTTTACCACAATTTTAAAAATATATCCGTCAAAAAGGTTGGATTCCGTTATAAGTCCTTCATCCTGACGTTTTCCTCTGAAGATTGCCTTATAAACAGGGGAATCCTGGCTGAACGGATTTGATTTTTCCAAGTATGATTCCACAGGGTATTTAAACGTAATACCATGCTGTGAAGCAGAAAAGCTTTTCCATTGTTTAGCGGGTTCTTCTTCAGGTGTGGGAGTCGGCGCTTCCGTTACATTAAATCTTGGACTTTCGTCAATTATTTCTACACGTTTTCTATTAAGTTCCTTCAAAGTCACAATTACGACAATAAACGATATTAAGAGCATAAGCAGAATGTATCGTTTTTTTATTTTAAATTTTGGGTGCGGACGAGACGGTGGGACCGGTGGCGGAAGTGGTGTAGACGGCTGTTTGGGTAATGGTGATGTTTCAGGTGCGGAAGGAGTGGGTTCTTTAGATTGAACAACCACAGGAGACTCCTGATTTAAATTAGGAGTCTGAAACTGAGTTTCGTTTTGAGCGTCGCCGCTAGCAGCTTGTGGAATTATTGGTTCCATAGTTAAATTTTAACAGAATTACACAAATGTGCGCTAAATACAATCCGGTCGTTAGATTGACATAGAGATATTTCGTATTTACAATCACTTCAACCGATACTATAAGGAGGAACGGCATGAAAGACACGCCACCGGCACCCCCGCCGCCACCTGCTCCACCTCCACCTCCAACACCGGAGACGTTCCCTGGCAGCGGGCAGGACCCGTATAACGGATGACACCGGCCCGAACCCACCGCACTGAGTCTTTTTTTCTTTGCAAAAAAATCTTTGAATCAGTGCGGTGGGAAACACATTTATACTTTTTTATTTACCAAATCCAAGTTTAATTTGTTGAAATCATTGGAATACTGCTAAAATATAAAAGTTCCTGAAGAATTACGACAATAATGGCCCCATCGTCTAACGGTTAGGACGGTAGGTTCTCAGCCTATAAATCGGGGTTCGATTCCCCGTGGGGTCACCAAAGATAAAAACATGAAACTAAAAGTTTATACTGCTCTATTTATACTTGATCAAAAAAACAATATATTAGGATTAAAAAGATCCCAAGATTCAGTTTTTGAACCAAATAAAGTTACCGGCATAGGAGGTGAGGTGGAAAAAAATGAGTTAGTAGACATAGAACATACTTTAAGAAGAGAACTGGAGGAAGAAACTCACATAAGTTTTTCCGGTTTGAAAGAAATTAAATTAAGAGGAACAAAACATACTGTTAATCAATCCAATGAAACAGAACATTTAATATATTATTATACTGCAAAGGTAAACGCTAAAGAAGTGATAAATTTGTATTGTAATGAGGGCACATTGGCGTGGTTTAATCTTAATGAATTCGGAAAACAGGATTTAATTCATGGTTTAGATAAAGTTTATAAGTACATCTTTGATTTTTCGGTTAATCGGTTTTCTTCCGTTTATGATAAAGTAGACGACCAAGCTGTTATTAAGATCAGCTAAAATGATCCAATTCACTATTGTTATTTACAATTATTCTCGACTCTGCCTAAAATAATATAATCGAAGTATGAATAAACTTCTTATTGCTGTATTAATAATCATTGTTATTTCATATGGAGCGTGGTATCTGAACAAGTCGAACCATTTAGATATCAATTATAGATTTATCCTGAAAAACTTTAATAATTGGGAAGAAATTCCCCGAAATCTTGGCGCCTATAAGTCATTTGCCACACATAAAGACGATAATATGATTTCATACGCGGATATTAGGTTTATAAAAAAGGAAAAATCTTTAGGAAATAAAACCATGATTGATATGACAAAAATGGAGTGCCAAAATCTTGCAAAAGAACCAAGCATAACTTCTTATACAATAGAAGTTTCTGAATTTAAAAAAGATGAATCTACAGTAGTAGTGTGTACTGGTGACGGTATTAGTGGAGTCAATAAACTCCCGACTACAATAACCATTTATTATTTTTTCGGATTAGAGGACGATATTTTGATGCTTACGACTTACTACCCAAGCGGCAACAATACTGAGAAAATGAACGTGAAAAACCTTATAGACGGAATTATATTTTTCTAAAAATATTTCAAATATTTTGGGTATTTAAGAATTAAAGAATAGGATTTTTACCGCAGTCTTGTCCACCATTAATACATTTGGTTATTAAACCTTTCAATGCTTCAGAATCCCATCCGTTAAAAAAATCCATATGAGCTGTGAAAAATGGTCCGCTTGATAAAGTTATGTTACCTATTGGGCCTGTACCTACAGGGTATCTTATATAATTTTGTATCTGTGGTATAGCTACAGGATGAGTGGAAGGACAATTTCCTTTTAAGGGGTAGGCCATGTGAGATTGATGATTTGCACTATCCAAATTTATTCCATCCCAGCAGTTAGGAAATGTATAACTGACAACCATTATTCCGGATGCACATTTAGCAGGTGGATAAGATAAGTCTTCTCCGGATCCGGGACCGCATTTAAAATTAATCCGCCCGCCTAATATACTTCCGTTCTCCATTAACGACTTTGCATGACTATTTCCTACAATCATTTTTAAACCATCAGGAATAGTTGATAAAACTGTATTGGATTTTACACCGGCCTTTCGATAATAAATTAAAATATTCTTGTTTGTACCTACAGGCAATATTCTCTCGTTATTCTTAAATAAAGCTGGCACCCAGTACACTGATTTATCATTTCTCATTAAGCAGGTTGTATCGCCAGTATGAATATTGATTGAATCAGTAAAAGCATTTGCGGTTTTAGACCCGAAAAAATCACGCAAATGAGCCGCACCGGTTAGACCAGGGTATACAATTGGATCATCAGATAATGAATGTGAATAATTACAGGATGTAATCCAACCCGGGTTTGCAGCATAAACATTTCTGTTAATTATACCCAATTTACCAAACACTAATTCTACGGCTATGAGATATATTATAATGATGGTTATTACTTTTTTCTTTGATATGAACATGCTAATCGGATTATACTATGGGTTTATGGCACGCGCAATATTATAAAATACTTTAATTTAACTGACTATTATTCCTTGTAATTACAACTAAAAAGCAACTAAGTGCTGTTTAAGTCAGTAATAGAAATACGATGTATGAATAGACCTAAAATATGCTATTATGGGTTAAGTAATATTCTGCCAAAACACTGCTCACACACTTTAAATGCTTTGTTTTTATTTCGAAAACTTAAACCTGTCAATTGCTCTTTGACAAGCCAGTCATTAATGGTGGAATGAATCATCTCCTTTTAAAATTCTTTTGATTGGCTTCGTGCTTGCAAGCATGTGAAACTCGTTTGCAAGGAGCCAGTCATAAGAAATACCACAAGAGATGAAAGGAGACTCTCATGAAGAACTTGCTGTTGCTTGTAGTCACAGCATCTGTATTGTTGGTGTCATGTGGCGATTCCACAGAACCAATATTCACAACAACCCCTATCGGAACTGCAGTTACCACATCGACACCTACCCCAACTCCATCGTTAACTCCATCGCTAACACCAAGCCAAACTCCTACACCTTCCTCCACACCTTTAGTGCTCGAAGTAAGAATCGACATCAAATACAGGGGAGGAGCAGGGATTTATAAGGGAGCTGTGGCTAGAGAGGATTACTACATAGGTAGAGTTCCCAGAGGTATTTCGGCTGAAGTAATTGGACGCGCCGAATACCCTAAGGAGTTAGGAGTCGGAACTCCTCAGCCAATCAAAACGCGATGGCTGAAAGTAAGGCTTGGCGAAATAACAGGGTTCTCGGTGTACGAGCTGTTCGAACAAACCCTAACAGAAGAGGAATACCTGGCCCTTCCAATCATTGACATCGATTGGGAATCCGGGACCGGATTGCCTGTTCCAACCCCAATACCTTCACCAACGCCCACTCCAACACCTACTCTAATCCCGACACCAACACCACCGCCAACCCGTCAGCGTACGGAGAAAACGGAACTCCAATTTAAGGAGGATGACCAGGCCGTTATACATGTGTACTACGACGACTGCACAGGGGTAACGGAATCGTTCAGAAACGGGGATGTGGTTACCGTTTTCGGAAGGTCGAAAGACAAGGAAGACGAACTCTACGTAGGTAAAAAGGTAATAATAGTAATCGCCGGAATTGAAACCTACAAGTATGTCTACGGGTTCGTCAGAACGTCCTGCTTAGAGTGGTCCGGAAACATCGAGGATTGGGCGGATGTAATCTTCCCAACTCCAATACCGACCCCATCACCCCTGCCCACACCCACCCCGATATCAACAGGAACCACACGACGATGACTGGCAAACGGCTGTGGCAGCTAACTCAATCAACACGAGGATACTGCCATGGCCGTCTACAAAATTAAACAATCAACTTTAATATATCCGTCAATTCTCTCTGAAATTTCACTACAAACCAAAATATATAAATACCTACAGCAGGAAACACCACAAAATTTTCAATCCATTTTCCGGTTGTTATTCTCAATGCTTCAATCGGGGGAAAACCGATATTTATATCAAACGGAAAAAACAGAGGAAGTCCTTCCTTTGTTAAACTATCCGCCAGTAAATGCGAACCATAACCTATCATAATGCTCCACAGTACTAAATTTGAATCAACAAACTCGGCATTTAATACTCTTGGCAATACAAACTCGAAAAATTTATAAATAAGCAAGCCACCTACAATTGAATGTGACAAAGTTCTATGTTTAAAAAATGCCCTGCGAAAAATCCTTCCGTTCGCATTTCCCGCAGGCAGTAAATCCCACAATCTGTTAGTAGCCTGATCCATATCAGGAATCAAAGCCCCCACAATATTTCCGACAATAGATGTAAA
>CAZEAL010000141.1:0-1636 GCA_964510265.1 uncultured Candidatus Saccharibacteria bacterium | reverse complement strand
AGAAATGGGATGGAGTTAGTCTGGAAGGTACAAAAGTCAGTGAGTCAGTTGAGTCAAGAATTAAATAATCTCATAGTGCTACAATTTATCTAGTATGCCACCCCAGGAATTTACAACACCAATGATGAAGCAATATATGGATATTAAAGCTCAATATCCCGATTGTTTATTGTTTTTCAGGTTGGGAGATTTTTATGAGCTTTTTATGGATGACGCGAAAATAGGCGCCGAAGTTCTTGATATTACTTTAACAGCCCGTGACCGGGGGCGCGACGGTAAAATTCCCATGGCGGGAGTTCCGTTTCATGCGGTGGATTCTTATTTATCAAAATTGGTAAAAGCCGGATATAAAGTGGCAATCTGCGAGCAAGTGACAGAGCCGGACGGTTCGGGTCTTGTGGAGAGAGAAGTGGTTCGAATTGTTACTCCCGGTACAGTGCTGGACGAAGGCTCCCTTGAAAAAAAAGAAAATAATTATTTAATAACTTTGACTTTTGACGATTACACCTTTGCTCTGGCCGCCGCGGATGTTTCGACCGGATTTTTTCAGGCATTTCAGGTTGAAAGGGGTGATCTGGAACAGCTTTTGGTGAACGAGTTAACCAGGCTTAACCCTTCCGAGTGCATTTTGTCCTTGCATTTATATAACCAGCCTAAAATTTTAAAAATACTAAAAACGGTTAAAAATCTGAATATATTTCTGTTTCAGGAATGGGTAGAACATGCCCAGAATGCGGAGGAGAATCTAAAGAAGCATTTTGGAGTTTTGACTTTGGAAGGATTTGGAATTGGGGATAAGCCTTTGGCGCAAAAAGCCGCCGCGGCACTCCTTGGTTATTTAAAGCACACACAAAAGGATAAGGTTGACCATATAAAAGATTTAAGTAATTTTTCTTCAAATGATTATCTGGAGCTGGATAGATCTACAATTGTGAATTTGGAATTGTTTTCAACTATAAGGGAGGGAAATAAAAAAGGGTCTTTAATACATTTGCTGGACAAAACAGAAACTTCTATGGGCGGGAGGATGCTGCGTCAGTGGCTCCTGAAACCATTAATTAATAAAGAGCATATTGAGGGACGCTTGAATGCGGTTTCGGAGTTTTTATCTAAAAGACAAAAAAGGAATGAAATTGAGGAAGTGCTTTTACGAATCGTGGATATAGAACGTTTAATTTCTAGGCTTTCGGTGGGAATAGGAAATTCCCGTGATTTGGTGAATTTAAAATCATCACTTGAAGAAGTTAATAAAATGAAAAATCTTTTGTGCGATAATTTTGAAGCGACTTTAATAGGCGACCTGGCAAATAGCATCAATTCGGATTTGGATATTGTAATTAAAATTGTAAATGAATGTATTGTGGACGAACCTCCAATAGATGTAAAAAACGGAGGAATGATCAGACAGGGAGTGGACCGCAATTTGGATGAGATAAAAGAAAGCATTAAGGACAGTAAAAAATGGATTCAGGAGTTAGAAACAAAAGAACGAGAGCGAACCGGTATCAACTCATTAAAAGTCAAATTTAATCAGGTTTTTGGCTATTATATCGAGATTACAAAATCTAATTTAGATTCGGTGCCGGCAGATTATTATAGAAAGCAAACTCTTGTAAATGCCGAAAGATTTATTACT
>CAZEAL010000140.1:0-7334 GCA_964510265.1 uncultured Candidatus Saccharibacteria bacterium | reverse complement strand
TCAAAAACTACAACATAATCTACCGGATCCAAATGACCTAATATGTAAGCTCTGGATCTTTCAGAAATTACCGGCCTGCCAACCCCTTTGAGCAGTTTTAGAGATTTATCCGATGGAATAGCTACCACCAAAATATCGCCGAGCAAACCGGCCTGCTCAATAAATCGTGCATGCCCTACATGGAGTAAATCATATGATCCCGAAACCAGCACCAGCTTTTTACCTTTAGATCTGGGAACTATTTTTCTTACCTCTTCGGTTTCTATTATCAGGTTATTCGAATTAAATCCGTTTTTATAGTGCGGCAGCTGGTCACCGTATTCCGCAGGTTTAAAAATATTTGATATATCAATATTCAAGTCTGTTCCCCTTTCCTGAAAATATCTGTTCATGATTTGAGTTACTCTAATGTTTGCAATATGATCAACTAATACATTTGTGGAATACCCCGGTTTATCAACATTCATAACTACTATTTTGCCGCCAATATTTTTAATAATATCTTTATCCGTTTTTGTCCTTAATCCTTCATTCCAATCCCAATTGCTGGTAAAAAATACATCGGGTTGCAACAAAAGAAGAATAGCGTGCGGAGCTATTTCATCAACAAAAATTACATAATCCACGGTTTTCAGAAAACTCACAACTTCGACGCGAATATCCTGGTTCACCAAAGGGTAATCAACACCTTTAAGCGCTTTTACAGATTGATCGGTGGAAACTCCTACCACCAAAATATCACCGCATGATTTTGCCTCCGCTAAAAACCTGCAATGTCCGGGGTTTATTAAATCAAATGTGCCTATAGTGAATACAATTTTTTTCTTCTTAGCCTTTAACTTTTTAGAGAGACTAAATAAATCTTTAATTTCTAATAGTTTAGCGTTTCTTTGATTGTAATTTTTTTGTTTCTGAACGATTCCGGATTGCACTTAATATATTCTATCACACGATAACTTATAATAATTTAATGTCGTTATATAGATTTATGAAATCAAAATTTAGAAATTAAATAGTTTAATTTAATAAACGTCACTATTTTTGAGATTTAACAACCAAATCCCTAATCTCATTCAGTTCTTTATCACTCATTCTCGGACCCTCAACAGTTGAAAGATATCCAATATATTCAGGATAGAATTCCAGATGTTTAGTCGAAATATCAGTTTTTCGTGCCAAATCCCCGTGCAATGGATATAACTTAACGTGTACATATGCCACTCCTGTACCTTCAAATACCATTGCTACTCTGGGAGTTCTAAAAGCCTTTTCTAAAACTTTAGCCACCTTTTTAGCAGCGGTTAATAGCTCAAGATAATCCTTGTTGCTTACGGAAAAAATATATTCGCCTGCATTTTTTTTAGGAACTACTATGGTTTGTCCTTTTGTGTTAGGAAACGGAGTCAAAAACGCCAAAAACTTTGAATCTTCCCAAACTTTCCAACTGGGAATTTCTCCGCTTACTATTTTGTCAAATATCGTATCCTGCTTTTTCATACCTCTGAATTGTTTTTATCACCATCACTGTTTTTTTGCAAAGGGTTTTTCCAGCTGGAGTAATCACAATCGGGATATCTGCTGCAGCCGTAAAAAACCCTTCCTCTGGCTTTTTTAATGATTACTTCACCTTCTTTGCACTTGGGACATTTCATTCCTATTTTCTCCAGATATTTTTGAGTAGTTTTGCATTTAGGGTAATTACTGCAGGCTAAAAATTTTCCGAATTTGCTCGTTTTTAATACAAAAACCCCATCCTCACAATTCGGGCACTTGCCATAATTTTCGGGTTGTTTCTCAGTAATATTACCGTTTTCGTCCGGCAACCCCGCAGAACTTTCCTCCAAAGGTCTTGCATATTTACAGTCGGGATATCCGGAACAGCTTAAAAATTTTCCATACTTACCGAGTTTTACAACCAACATCTTCCCGCATTCGGGGCATTTTTCGTCAGTTTCAGATAAGGTGGTTACATCCGCTTTCTGCAGAACTTTGTCTTTATCCAATAATTCTTTTTGAAATGGCCTGTAAAACTCTTCTATCACAGGAACCCATTTGGATTTTCCCTGCGCTATATCATCAAGCTTTTCTTCCATACCGGCCGTAAAATCATAATCTACTATATCGCTGAAATACTTAACAAGCAGATCAATAACCACAAATGCTACATCCTTTGGTGTAAAGTACTTTCCATCTTTTTCGACATAACCTCTATCCTGGATAGTAGAAATTATAGGGGCATAGGTAGAGGGTCTTCCTATTCCCAGCTCTTCGAGAGTTTTTATCAAAGTTGCATCCGAAAACCTGGCCGGTGGTTGAGTAAAGTGTTGTTCCGAAATCAGGTTTTTCATTAATAATGCCTCACCTTCATTTAAGTCTGGAAGTTTATTCATAGCTTCAGAATCCACATCAACACCTATTAAACGTCCTACCGCAAGCCACCCATCAAACTTAATTACCGACCCGTTCGCTTTGAAATTATATCCCTCAGCGGAGCTTATAGTTATGTTTGTCTGATCGTATATAGCTGGAAGCATCTGGCATTCTAATGCTCTTTTCCAAACCAGCGAGTATATCTTCTGTTCATCTTCTGATAATCCAATTAAATTAAATTTCGATATATCATTATTCAAATTTGTAGGGCGAATTGCCTCGTGAGCTTCTTGCGCATTTTTAGAACCGTTTTTATAAAACACACCTTTTTCAGGCAAATATTTCTCTCCCAGCTGTTTCCCTATAAATAACCGTGCAGAATTTACAAAAACAGGAGATAAATTCAACGAGTCTGTTCTGTGGTAAGTAATATAACCGCTTTCAAAAAGTTTCTGAGCGGCTGACATAGTCCTTTTAGCCGAAAACCCAAAGATGTTTGCAGCAGTCTGCTGTAATGTGGATGTCCTAAAAGGAGCGTATGGTTTTCTTTGACGCTCGGATTTTTTAACCGTCGAAACCTTGTAAGAGCTGGCTTTCAATTTATTTTCCAACTCTTCAATTTGTCCTTTACTCTTTATTTCCAGCTTTTTTTCGTTTAAATCATTTAACTGTGCTTTTATAAACTTTCCGTCTTTTGATTCAAATTCACCGTCCAAAGTCCAATATTCTTCTGATTTAAAGGCCTGCCTTTCTCTTTCTCTTTCTACTATTAGCCTAACCGCTACACTTTGAACTCGTCCTGCAGACAAACCATATCGAACTTTTTTCCATAATAGCGGAGATAATTTATAACCGACCAGTCTGTCTAATACCCTGCGCGCCTGCTGTGCATCCACCAAATTATCATTTAATGCTTCAGGGTGTGAAAAGGCATCGAGAACGGCTTCTTTAGTAAGTTCGTGAAAAACCACCCGTTCAAAAAGGTTATTCTTGGACTTTTTGGAGGTTTTTTTGGACCCGGTTTTCTTACCCCCCAACAACACACTTAAATGCCAGGCAATAGCTTCCCCTTCCCTATCAGGGTCGGTTGCTAACACAATTTTTTCAGAATCCTTGGAAAGTTTTTTCAATTCGTTGATGGTTTTTTTTGCTCTCTCGGGAACCACGTATTCGGGCTCAAAATTTTTTTCCACATCTACACCTAATCCGCTCTTGGGCAAGTCTCTAATATGCCCCATTGAAGCTTTTATTTTGTATTCTTTTCCCAAAATCCCCGATAAGGTTTTTGCTTTAGTTGGTGATTCTACGATTACTAATTTGGACATAACGCTTTAATGAGCATACAGGAATTACTTTAAAAGTGTCAAAAAAGACCTCAATTCCCAGAAAACCACATGTCGAGGAGTTCTTTGGCAATCGGAGCAGCATCGTCCGAACCCGAACCGCCTCCTTCCAAGAATACAGTTAAAGAAATCGGCGTTTTTTGCTTGTTTTCATCATTGTTATTTATATTAAACGGACCAAAGACAGTGAACCAAGCGTGCGTTTTAGGCTCTCCCTTAGAATTTATGTACTCCGAAGTTCCTGTTTTCCCGCCCAATTCAATACCTTGATGACGCTGGTTAAAATCAAATAGCGGATATCCGGTACCGCCCGGTTTAACGGCCATTTTCAGCCCCTCTCTAATCAAATTGTAAGTTCCGAAATCAACTAAATCTTTGGCGAGTACTTCCAACTGCGGAGATTCGCCAAAGATTTCTTTAACCACAAGCGGCTTATACAAAACCCCTCCATTGGCAAAATATGAGGTTATATTATTTATTTGCATCGGTGTGGTCAAAACGTCTCCCTGCCCAATAGATGTTATATAAGTGTCACCCAGGTACCAATCCTTATATTTACCATCCGGCATATAACCTTCTACCTCTCCCGGTATATCTATACCCGATTTCTGTCCTAAACCGAATTTTTGCCCCCAGTTATAAAGATTTTCAATTCCCACACCTTTGATACCCCCATACCCCCCTCCGACTGTATAAAAATAAGTATCGTTGCTGACTTGCAAAGCTCTAAGAAGGTTTACATTCCCATGACCATCGGTTTTCCAGTTCCTGAAAATATAAGATCCAACCTGTATAAAACCGTTATCAACTATTTCATCAGTCGGGCTTATTACCTTTTGCTCCAAAGCTGCTGTTGCCGTTATCATTTTAAAAGTTGAACCAGGTGGATAGCTTGCCGATACAGCCCTATTATAAAAAGGAAAAGACGGGTCATTATTCAGTTTTTTGAGTTCTTCAAAAGAAATACCCCCAACCAGGACATTAGGATCAAACGAAGGATAACTCACCAATACCAATACACCGCCGGTTAATGGGTCCTGGGCAATTACAGCTCCTCCAACTACTTTATCTTTTTTCTCCGCCTTTACGGTCTGCTCAAGCAATTCATAAGCCTTCTTCTGTAATTCCAAGTCCAGGTTCAGAATTATATCTTTTCCCGGGATAGATTTCTCCTCCGAAATCGATTTATATGAACCCCCAAGCGCGTCTACTTCTACAATTCTCCCTCCTGGAACTCCGGATATATAATTATCGTAGGATTTTTCAATGCCCGACTTGCCGACTATAACAGGCTCCAAAGTTTCTCCCAGGCCTACATAACCAACAACATGAGCAAAAACACTATTGTATAAATAATCTCTTTGGGGCGATGTGGAAATTGTAACGCTTGGAATTTGATTAATATTAGATTCGAGCTTTATTAAATCTTCTTTCTGCAGACCCGAAGACAGAATAATAATGTTTTTTCCTTCATCTATCTCATTATGAATACGGTTTAAATCTATAGGAATATATTCGTTTATTTTAATAGTCACAGTTTTGCATAAATTTAGGTCTTTCCTCCCTAAAGAACAAATGTCCGTATTCATTTCAACGCTGAATGCGGGTTTATTTCTGGCGATTATTTTTCTATTTCTATCAAAAATCACTCCTCTTTCCGGCTGGGAAGTGATTTTTCTTATTCTATTCTTATTAGATAGCTCACTGTAAGTGCTGCCAGCTATGATCTGCAAAAAAAAGGCTTTTCCCACAAATACCGCCCCCACTAACAGCACAATAAATATCAGGGCAAAATAATTTACCATTCTTGTCCGATTCTTTATGGAAAACCGGTTTAAAACAGGCTTGTAATCTACTTCTGCACCTATAACCGTTATAGCTTCTTTCTTCCAGAGATGCTTTCTGGTTTTTGCATTAAATTTATCGAATTCCTCCAATAAAATGTTTTTCATATTCTGTTTTTTTATAGTTTATATAAATCTTCTCTCTTAGAAACTTTTCTCAATAATATATAAAAAATTAAAAATGAGACAAAAGTCAAAATTATATTTAACACTTCTATTTGCTTCAATATGAGCAGCTGGTACAAAATATCCACAGGTATGATAGAAAAGAAGATGGCGTATCTTTTAATAAACTTCTCATGTATAAAATACGCAGAGTACAAACCGGTACAATATACAAATGAACTTATTCCTATGGCCACGACTCCAAGAGAGTCCATTATCAATCCTCCTATTAGTGCGCTGATATAGGCTTCTTTAGTTTTGTTTAAGGCTAGAAATCCAAATGAGAAAGCTAATATTAAATTTAAATAAATATTATTTGAAAATAATACAGGCACAAATGAAATCTGCACCAGAGAAAGTAAAATATTTATTATTAATAATATAAAAATATTTTTGCCCATATCTAATTCATTTTTAATATAAATATTTTTCTTACTTTAGAAACATTAATAAACGTATCCAGAACCGCGCTTTTTAACGGTTCAACTTCAACTTGGGAAATTTCCCTGACCCTCCCTACCCCTAGAAAAGGATAAAACTTTCCATCTTTACCTGAAGTAACAATATAATCCCCCACACGTATTTCTTCATTAGGAAGAATTCTTTTCATTAAAACTGCTGTCCCGTAATCCCCCGAGGAAATTCCTTCAGTTTTATTTGTAGAATCAACATCCATAACCGCAATAGAAACATCTGGTGAAGTCAGTAACTTAACCAAGCTTCGTTCTTCATAAACTTCCTCAATTATTCCAACTAAAAACTTACCTACTACTATATTGTCCCCTTCGGAAACTCCATGTCTCTTTCCTTTATCCAAAATTACGGAGGTCTCACTCAAGTCCGTCGGATTACCCAGAACATTTGCCATCTGCAGCCTTTTTCCGTTGTCTGCACTTTCTGACTTTCCTACCGATAATTGTTCTTTTAGTACGACATTCTCTTCTTGAATCTCCTTTAACTCTATAATCACCGACTTCAAACTTTCTACTTCCTGCAATAACGAAATATTCTGACCACGCAAATCATTAATATTAAAATAAAAAAATGCCGAATCCCTTATTTCTAAAGCCATATCAGTCAATCCCAACTGCATAGGAGAAAACAAAAGCTGAACCGGTCCTCTTATGGGTTCTAAAACTCTTACAAATCCTAAAATTAAAATGAAAAAACTCATCAGAACAAATTTCATTCACTCACATTTTACATGCAAAAGTTGCTCACAAGCTAATTTTAACTTTCATTAACAAATCCAAATCATCGAGTACTTTTCCGCACCCTTTAACTACTGCTGTCATAGGATCATCAACAACACGAACCGGAACTTTTAATTCAACCATCATAAGCCTGTCTAACCCCTTTAATTGAGATGTTCCCCCCGCCAGCACAATGCCATTTTTAATAATATCCGAAACCAGCTCTGCAGGCGTTTCTTCAAGTGCGTCTTTAATGGTTTCAATTATTGAATAAACCGGTGGAAGCAATATTTCTCTTATTTCATGAGCGCTGACCTCCACCGCTTTCGGAAGCCCCGTTCTTAAATCCCTCCCTCTAAATACTGCTTTGTTCTCATATTCTTTTTCCGTATCGGCAACATTTCCCACATTTATCTTTA
>CAZEAL010000139.1:0-5176 GCA_964510265.1 uncultured Candidatus Saccharibacteria bacterium | reverse complement strand
GCCGCCAGGACGGGCGAAAGTTTACATAAGGCATGGATTATCGGCGAGGCGGCGGCGGTATCACTTCGGGACGAGACAGGAAAGAGCCGGGGTGAGGATAGGTGAAATTTGTTCTGGTTTTGTCTGCTATACGGGTTTATTTAATTTTAGACTTTGCATAATGGTGATAAATGCTCATTGCTGCCAAATTAGGTCTTGATTGACTTTTTATTATATTTAGGTTATAAATCAATAAATATTTAAAAATGTTTCAGAAAATTTTTATGATTTAAATAAGGAGTTTAAAATGGACATAGCTCCAGAATTAACGAAAATGTTGATTACAATTATTTATTTGATAACAACCATAGTATTGTGGAGAAAAAGGTTTATAAGACGCCTTTTACTATTGGTATTTCTGCTTATCATAGTAAAATTGACATATAATTACTTTGATAATACTTTTATTGTAAAACATTATCCAATATTTAAATTTGACTCAATTTCTAAGAATTACAATTATGAAAAAATATTTATTGATAATTTAAAAGATTTAACTGATGATCATATAAAAGATATTATGACAGAAACAATTGGTAACTTTAATTATCCCGTAGCAAAATTTTGTATAGGTTATGATGGTTATAATTTTGGCCCATTGATAATCAAATATCCAAAATATTTTATGACAGAGGAACAAAAAATATTTCATATAATTAATCAGTTGATTCAAGAACGACTTCCTTATGTCAATTTTAAAAATATTCATTTTTCATTAAAAACTTCGATTGGATATTTTTTATATATTTCAATTGAAATTCCTAAAGTTGAAATACCTGAAAAATATTTTAAAGTTAAAAAGAAATTTTTACAAATGTTTATTTCACTTGATGACAAATACATTTTTTGGAACAATTTATAATACACCACACGAATAAAAATAAAGGAGTAATACGCATGAAGGTATCAAAACAGTTGATTTTTTTACTTGTAGTTTCATTATTGGGATTTAGTTTGTATGCAGGCTGTGGAAATAATGTCAACGAAAGTGCAGTTATTTCGTCTGTTATTAACAAAGAAAACCCAATAATTGAAAGTAATGAGCTTACCGTCGACAGCGATGACGCATATTATATAGTTCTTGAAAAGCAATTGAACGATGAACTAGATGTTAACCGGGCCCCTGATAAATGTGCAGCCCAGGGTCTAACAAAAATCGTTTTAAATTTTACAACCGACGAAATTCAGACATGCTCAACTTATGACTTATCTAAATTAACCGCAACCGCTTATTTTTCTGATAAAACCAATGAGGTTATAACGCCTGCCTGGTCAATATATTCAGGCGGCGGAACGCTGAACGGAACAATATATACAGCAACAAATAAGCCTGCAATAATCGTTTTTAAAGCACTATATTCAGAAAACGGAATGTCTAAATTGACGCTTTTCAGGCTGACCGTTACCGGACTAATCTCGATCTCGCTTAATAAAACAACCGATGAAATTCAACTGCCTGCCGCTTATGATCTTTTGGCCGAATTGCTTATAACGGCTAAACTATCTAACGGAACTACAAAAGCCATTGTTAAAGGTGACCCAAATTTAAAATGGATTCTCGCGTCAGGTGCCGGAACCATAAACGACGGCGTTTATACACCTTCGGCAAAGGTCGAAACTGCAACATTTACCGCAAGCTATACCGAAAACGGAGTTACCAAGGCTGCTCAGTTTAAATTAAAAGTTACGGGCCTTAGTTCTTTAATTTTAAGTAAAACAACTGATGAGGTCAATAGTTGCGAAACGTATGACCTGGCATCAAAGATAATTGTATCGAATAAACTTTCGAATGGTTCGATTAACGATATTACCAGCAGTCAAAATTTAACATGGACGCTTTCATCGGGGTCCGGCCTCTTTGATAGCAAGGTATATACAGCCCCGGCAAAAGCTGAAACCGCGGTTTTTACTGCGAGCTATACCGAAGCGGGCATAACTAAAACTACTCAATTCAGGTTGAAGGTGACCGGTCTTAGTTCGGTTGTTCTGGATAAAACGACAGATGAGATAATGCTTCCTGCCACATACGATCTAGCTTCTGAAATAAATGCAACCGCTAAATTTTCTGATGGCGACTCCAAGAGCGTCGATTTGATATGGGCGCTTTCATCGGGTTCTGGAAATCTTTCTGGATCGCTCTATACGCCAGCGGCGAAAACTGAAACCGCAGTATTTATCGGTAGCTATACGGAAAATGGCATAACTAAAACTGCTCAATTCAAATTAAAGGTGACCGGTCTTAGTTCGTTAACTCTGAGCAAAACAACTGATGAGGTTGTTAGTTGCGCAACCTATGATCTTAGCCAAATAATCGTTAGCGATAAATTGTCGAACGGTACAGTTAATAATATAACAAACATCACCACTTGGAAACTGGTTTCGGGGTTTGGAACACTCTCGGGAACAACTTACACCGCCCCAGCCAGGGCTGAAACCGCCGTGCTTACTGCCAACTACACTGAAGCCGGTATAACAAAAACTTCTCAGTTTAGACTTAAAGTTATTGCGTTGGTTTCAATCAAGTTAAGCAAAGCAACCGATGAAGCGCAGATATTAGCTCCGTATGATTTGGCTTCCAACATTTCCGTGACGGCCAGACTGTCGAATGGGCAGCTAAAGACGATATCCGGTAACGACTCTAATTTAAAGTGGACTCTTTCTTATGGCAGCGGCATTATTTCCGGTACAATTTATACTCCACCGGAAAGAATCGAAACCGCAGCTCTTACTGCTACATATACAGAAAATGGCCTAGCGCAGAGCGCTCAGCTCAAATTACAGTCAACTGCAACGCTTAGAAAAAATGTTGAATTAGTCGGACTGGCACTTAATAAAAATACTGACGCAGTTGCTGTCGGGCAGGTATATGATTTATCTAAATTAATATCTATAGCCAAGTTTGCCGACAAAACAACGGCTGAAGTTTCCCTTTCTTGGATAGTTTCGTCTGGCGGCGGCTCTATATCCGGAACAACTTATACTGCGCCAAATAATGTAGCAGCTGTCAAACTTATGGGGACATTTGAGGCGGGGGATGGGTCGGTAAGGTCGGTATACTTTGTAATGAAAATAACATCAAGTGATCCAAATATTATTGACAGTATTACAGAAGTTGTAACTTCCGCCGGAGCAATATTAACATTAAAAAATGGAATAACAATGGAAATTACTGCAGCTTCAGTAGTCGATACTGCTGCAGTCACTTTGACAAATTATAGAGATCCTGAGTATTATGATATAAATCAATATGCAATTGGCGTATATTCGACGGCCGATTTAATGCATGCTGTAATCAAAATTCCAGTTGATGATGCTACTGAAATTGAAGCGACTGGAATACTGTTAGAAGGAGATAATATTAAACTACTCCCTCTGACGGGGTTAACGGATGTTTCAAACAAAACTTACAATATCACTATTACTTCACCAGCGGTGTATAATTCTCCAAATATTTTAAGGTCTTCGACAGAAGACAGAATTGATTTGAAGCAGGCCATGATCATGGTAGAAAAGAGAGAAAAAAAATCTTTATTAGAAAAAAATATATTGTTGGGTGATAAAAAAGGTGCTCCTATAAGAATGCCATTTTATTATCAATATTTAGATGGCACCTGTTGGACAGCATCTACATTAATGTTTATTAAAGGACATAAAAATTTGCCGGCTGAGCAGTATAGCACTATTTACCAAATTTTGCGTGATATGGGAATTCCCAAAGGCAAATATAACAAAATTGATTTTAAGGGTATTAGATTATTAGAAAAAAATGGGCTTATTCGAATATTGGGTATACAGTTAAATGGTAACAGAAGTTTAGAAAGCGAAATTAGTTTGGCTTTAGACAATACACCAATAGAGAAAAATATATGGTATGTTAACAAAAATTGTTTAGATTATATTTTTAATAAAATCCTTGCTGGTAAACCCGTTATTTTATATACAACAACTCATTTGATGCTGATAGTTGGATTTAATAATATTGATGAAAACGATTTTCTAAGGTCGACATTAATAGTAAATAGTTCAGCCGAGCTATGGCCTAATTATATTATTTCATTTGAACAACTATTATCTGTGTATCAAACAAATGCTACTCCGCTGGTAACATATGCGGCTGAAAATATTATTCCACAAAGCAATCTCCAGACAATTCAATTTCATGATGAGTATGACATGACAAATATTACGTATGACAATGGTTCAAAAATAACTACTATTCAAAAAGAATTAAGTGGCATAAGATTTTTAAAAGGTGATATAGAAGTTTCAAAAATAGTTTGGGATCATTTGAGCATTGGCGGTTATAAGACAGAACCCGTGGAAGAAGTTAACCCCTTTGATAATATTAAAATTCAATGTGACTGCTTTAATTCTGCAACACAAGAAGTCACATGCCAAGTTAAAACCGAATTGTATTACTTTTTGGCTAATGGCAGTAAATCTCAATATCCCATTTTTACAAATAGCAAACCAATAAATTTACCATTAAGTATTCCCAGAGCTTCATCTTATATTGCCCGCCAGTATTATAATGAAACAATATCACATGCCAATGATATAAAGCCTAATTTACCAGTTGGAGTTTCTAATTTTGTTTTAGAAATTGGGCTATACGATAATAATGGAACGAAAAAGTTAGATGGCTTCAATATTAAATACACAATGGCCAAAGAATTAACAATAAACTCAGCCCCCAAGCATGATTTCATAGGCAATAACATTCAATATGCGTCTAAATATGGCGATGTTGACGTTACGACCTCGGCGATCTGGAAAGTTACGAACCCTGACGATAACGTAATCACGGATGGCCAGGGCGCATTTGTAGGAGGCCTTTTAAAGACAACCGGCGAGATAACGGTCACAAAGGAATATAATATACTCGCCTCTTATACCGATCCTAATTCGCATGCCACATCCACGCAGGAGGTAAAACTTAAGTTGTTGCCGGGCATTATTCCGAGCAAAAAAACGTTTATTAGCAATGTTGCTCAATCGTTCCAACTTGCGCTTGGTACTGAAATAATGGGCGACCGTGCAACATGCCTAGAGTGGAGCGGGAGTGGTGTTGGTTTGAACGGAGTATATTCTTTTCTTGCCCATGAAAATAGAAAAGACCAAATTACAGCCCGCCTCG
>CAZEAL010000138.1:0-3032 GCA_964510265.1 uncultured Candidatus Saccharibacteria bacterium | reverse complement strand
AGAAAGAAAAAGAATTTAAAATTGTTGAAAAGAAGATTGAAAGCATCGAGCTCCATACCATATTATCTGATACAGAGTATTTAAACATGAGCCAGTATGTTGACATTTTTTGCAAAGTTGAGATCGGAGCCGAGGCATTGGAAAAGATTTTAGCAGGAATAGATTTAAATAAGTTGTCATCGGATTTGAGAAGAGGTCTGGAAAGTTCGAAAGGGCAAAAAGCCGCGAAACTTACTAAAAGATTGAAAGTTGTTGAACAGTTCAGAAGGGCTAAAATCGGACCCGAAAGAATGATATTAAAAGTTGTTCCTGTTATACCTCCCGATTTAAGACCTTTGGTTCAACTGGAAGGCGGAAGATTCGCGTCCTCTGATTTAAACGAATTATACAGAAGAGTCATAAACAGAAATAATCGGTTGAGCAGGCTATTGGACCTGGGCGCTCCTGAAATAATCGTTAGAAATGAAAAAAGAATGTTGCAGGAATCTGTAGACGCCTTATTTGATTCATCTAAACAGAGACAGAAACTAAGAACAGCCAGAGGTAAGAAAGAATTGAGATCCCTTGCGGATATGTTAAAAGGAAAGCAAGGTATCTTCAGACTAAACCTTTTAGGTAAAAGAGTAGACTATTCTGGAAGAGGCGTTATTATAAATGGTCCGACCTTGAAACTTAACGAATGTGGTATTCCTAAAGAAATGGCGATCGAACTGTTCAAGCCTTTTATATTAAGAGAGTTACTTTTAAAAGGATTTGCTCCGAATGTAAAAAGCGCGAAATTTGTATTGGAAAACAGAGGTCCCGAGGTTTGGGATATATTGGAAGATCTTGTAAAAGACCATCCTATTTTATTAAACAGAGCGCCGACTTTGTGGAGGTTGGGAATTCAGGCATTTTATCCCAAGTTGGTTGAAGGTAATGCCATAAGGCTTCATTTGTGCGTTTGTGCAGGATTTAATGCTGACTTTGACGGGGACCAGATGGCTGTTCATTTGCCTTTATCTGAGGCGGCTAAAGAAGAAGCCAGAAAAGTTTTAATTTCCACCAACAACTTGTTGAATCCTTCAGACGGTTCACCTATTACAGTACCAAATAAAATAATATTATTTGGTATTTACTACATTACATCAATTGACGATTCGCTTCCTTTAGCTGATAGAATTTTCACCGATACTGATGAAGTATTATATACACTTAATACATCAAGTTCTCTTAAATTGAGACAGAGAGTAACAGTGAAGATCCAAAATGAAAAAGTAGAAACGACTCCGGGAAGAATTATATTTAACCAAATAGTCCCGGAATCATTTGGATTTTTAAACGACGAGATGCCAAAGAAAAAGGTTAATGCCCTTATTGCCCGAGCTTTTGAAGAAGGAACAAACGAAGTAATTGTAAAACTTATTGATGACCTTAAAGATATCGGATTAAAGTATGGTACTATTTCAGGTCAATCAGTTTCTTTGTCTGATATAGATATTCCGAAAGAAAGGGAACCACTTATTGAAAAGGGTAGAAATTCAGTTATGGAAATTGATAAAAACTATAGGAGAGGTTTGATTACGAAAACAGAAGCTCACAGATTGACCGAGGATGTGTGGAATCAGGTTACAGCTGAAGTAGATGAAGCTGTTTGGAATAATTTAAAGCCTGACAATCCAGTTAAAGTGTTAGTTAAATCTGGTGCCACAAGAGCTTCCAGAGACCAGGTAAAACAAATAGCTGGTATAAAAGGATTAGTTTCCGATCCGACAGGAAAAATAGTTGAAATGCCTATCTTGGGAAATTATAAAATCGGACTTTCAGGTTCCGAGTACTTTGTGGGTGCTAGAGGCGCGAGAAAAGGTTTAGTAGATAAAGGTTTAAAAACCGCAGATGCTGGGTATTTAACCAGAAGACTGGTGGATGTCTCGCAGGATGTATTGATTAGGGAAGAAAATTGTGGCACTACAAAAGGCCGGGAAGTTTTTGTGAACGATACTACAGTATTGCAGACTTTTGCGGATAGAATTTCGGGAAGATATTTGGCTCAGGATATAAAAGTTGATAACAAAACAATTGTTAAAAAAGGTACGCTGATTGGTGTAGATGAAAATAAAGTAATTGAAAGTGCAAAAGTTGAAAGAATTGTAATCAGGTCGCCAATGTTATGTGAAACAAGAAGAGGAATTTGCGCAAAGTGCTATGGGATGGATTTAGTTACCAAAAAAGATGTAAGAATAGGAACAGCGGTGGGTGTTGCGGCAGCGCAGTCTATTGGAGAACCGGGGACTCAATTAACTATGCGAACATTCCATACCGGTGGTATTGCCGGAAAAGATATTACTCAAGGTTTACCCAGAGTGGAAGAGTTAGTAGAAGCCAGAGCGCCTAAATTTTTGGCAATAATGAGTGAAATAACCGGTACAGTGAAAATTTCCTTGAACGGAGATGAAAGAAAAATAACTATTATTGCGACTGATCCGAACGAGGAGCAGCAAACGGTTGATTATTATGTGGATCCAGTTTCCGAAATTCTTGTGGAAGACGGACAATTAGTCGCAAAAGGAGAAAAACTCACAGG
Source organism: uncultured Candidatus Saccharibacteria bacterium (assembly GCA_964510265.1). Taxonomy (GTDB): domain Bacteria; phylum Patescibacteriota; class WWE3; order UBA101185; family UBA10185; genus 2-02-FULL-38-14. The sequence goes on along the minus strand of CAZEAL010000138.1, from coordinate 469 downwards.
GGGAAATTTGGACTTAACCGATTTATTTAGAACAGTGGGAGCTGAAGAAACTAAAAGATATATTTTAAATGAAATACAGAAAGTTTACGCCTCGCAGGGAGTTTCCTTGAATGATAAGCACGTTGAAGTAATTGTGAGGCAGATGTTTAATAACGTTAAAATCGAAGACCGCGGAGAAACGGAATTTCTAGTTGGGGAGATTGTTACTAAGGCAAAATTTGAAGAAGAAAACGAAAAAACCATTGCGGAAGGCGGTGCTCCGGCAACAGCTAAACTGACATTATTGGGTATAACCAAGTCATCCTTGTTTTCTGATAGCTTTTTATCCGCGGCATCATTTATTCAAACCAGTAATGTGTTGACCGACGCAGCAGCTTCTGGTAGAGTCGATAAGCTGTTGGGACTGAAAGAAAACGTTATATTAGGAAGGTTAATCCCGACAGGAGAAACCGCAAGGTTGGAATAAAAA
>CAZEAL010000137.1:0-11454 GCA_964510265.1 uncultured Candidatus Saccharibacteria bacterium | reverse complement strand
CACTTCATAAATTCCAATTGATTCCACTTCTTTTATAGTTTTTTTACGTTCAAAAATACTTAAATAACCAGCAAAATAAGGATAGATTTTATCTGAATACAATATTAAATAACTCGATACCGCAATAGTCACCACACCGACGAATGTAACCAAAGACACTATTTGCTGATTTATGTGGCCAAGTTTTAATCCGAGTAATACTAAAATTAATGAAAACTCGCTGATCTGCGCCACTGTTAAACCGGAATTGAAGCTGGTTTTTTTATTAAATCCCTGCATGCCGGTTATAATTACTATTATCATAGGTTTTACAATTAAAACGAAAAGTGAAAACACTATCGCCGGAACTATAAATGATCCCAGATTTGAAACTTCTAATGTTGACCCTAGGAGTACAAAAAACATTATCAAAAAGAAATCTCTCAAAGGTTTAAGTTTATTACTCATTTCCTGTGCAAACGGTGAAACTGACAAAGTAACACCCGCTACCAACGCTCCTATTTCAACTGAAAATCCTAATAGGTTAAATAGAGAAGCCATTCCAAAACCCCAGCCGATAGAAAACAAAAATAGGTATTCCTGCGACTTCGCAAAAAAACTGCTGAGCTTAGGCAGAAATTTAGAGCTGACAATCGAAAACAGTATCCACACTGCGAGACCTTTTAAAGCGATAAACAATATTTCCAAACCGGCATTATCTCCGCCGGCAAAAGTGGACACTACAATTAAAATAATTGTCGCGACTAAATCCTGAACAAGCAGCAAGCCTATCACAATCCTCCCGTAAAGCTTTTCAACATCTTTTTTATCCGACAGAAGTTTTAAAGTAATAATGGTGGAAGAGAAAGTTAGCGCAAGGGCAATATATAGAGAAGAAACCAAACTGTAACCAAAAGCCAGAGCTATTAAAAATCCGAAAAACGTAGTAAAAACAATCTGGCCCAAACCAGTAATTAAAGAAATCTTTCCCACCTCTTTAACTATTTTGGGAGAAAGACTTAGACCGACTATAAATAAAAGAATAGAAATGCCAAGCTGGGAGAAAACTTCAACCGTTTCTTTGTGAATAAAAATTCCTAAAAAGTAAGGTCCTACCAAAATACCGGTGAGGATGTGTCCCATTATTAAAGGCTGTTTTAAAATGCGCATTACTCCGGCAATAACGGTGGCGATAACTATTATGAGACTTAGTTCGGCGAAGATATTCATGGCAGCAAATCAATTTTAACAGGTTAAATTAATCATTTACACAAATTTTTAAATTAAATAGTAAATATGACTATAAGATTTAACAAATATTTAATTTAAAATGTTATTCTTTATAAATAAAATTTGCTCTTGGGGGCCAAGAAAAGGCAAATGCGGCTACTCATAATAGACCAGGACTTTGAATTCACACAAACATTAAACTTGCTACTAAAAAGTAGTTATATAGTTGACACAGAAAACACAGGAAAGGATGGTCTGCAAACCGCTCTTACAATTAAATACAACGCCATACTTATAAATATAATATTAACCGACTTAGACGGGGTTTCAATTTGTACAATGCTTAGAAAAAAGCAAATTGACACACCTATTATTATGATGATAAACAATAACGAAAAGATGTCTCCGTGTACCGCCCCGGACAATGGTGCGGACGATTGCATAGAAAAACCATTCGATATCCAGGAACTCAACTCCCGTCTTAGAGCTGTTATGAGAAGAAAAATATTAAACAATTGCACAGACATTGTGCAAATAAAAAATATAGAGGTCGACTTAAAAAACAGACAGGTATTTAAAGATAAAAAATATGTAAAACTGAGAAAGAAAGAGTATCAAATTTTGGAATACCTGATTGTAAATAAAAACACAATTGTTAAGAAAGACGCTTTAATTGAAAGTTTATGGGATGTTGATAATTACAGAGAATCGAACACATTAGAGGTGCATATAAGCTGTTTGAGAAAGGCCCTGCAAATTAAAAACTTAATAATAACTGTGCATGGAATCGGTTACAGAATAGTAAAATAATTTACTTGCAACTACCAAATAAACCCCGTATCATCAAACAATGAGGCCGTAGCTATGATTAACACTACTTATCAAATTATCCGAACAATGCGCCCGAGACAGTGGCTCAAAAATTTGAGTGTATTTGCTGCTGCAGTATTCTCGGGTAACGTGCTGGTTCCTTCGGTTTTTACTATGGGAGTTAAAGCTTTTATTGCTTTTTGCTTTATTTCCTCGGGTGTTTATCTGGTAAACGACATCATTGATGCTCCAAAAGACAGGCTTCATCCAATAAAAAGGAACAGGCCTATTGCATCAGGGAAGCTTTCGCCTTTTCTCGCATGGATGGTAGCTTTTACTTTTATTTTCGGAAGTATTTTTTACAGTGTAACTTTTATCGGTACGTATTTTACGGTTGCTATTATCGCTTATATTTTGATGCAGCTTTTTTATTCGCTCTGGATTAGAAATGTAATCATTTTGGATTCCTTAATTGTTGCAACCGGTTTTGTAATAAGAGTATTTGCAGGAGGATTTGCCACCAGCAATTCTCTTTCTTCATGGCTTATACTAACCACCATTGGTCTTTCACTGCTGCTGGCGTTCGGAAAAAGACGCTCGGAAAAAACTATACTGAGAAGGCACGATATACCTACAGAAGTAGCCGAAGAAAAAACAACGCGCAAAACTTTGAAGCACTACCCCGACAGCCTTTTGGACAGTATGATTTCGATGTCGGCTTCATTTACCATAATAAGCTACGCGCTTTTCGCATTTCAAACATCAACCGATAAAGTGAGTCAAACTCTAAAATCAATTTTACCGTCAATTCTGAGTAGCCCCAAATGGATGATGGTAACCATTCCCTTTATTATTTATGGAGTGGCGCGATATCTTTACGTAATTTATGAAAAAGGAGAAGGTGAATCTCCCGAAAGAGTTTTGTTAAACGACATGCCTCTGCTTTTAACTGTAGTCCTGTGGGGCGGAGTGGTAATGTCTATTATTTATTTGATTCCTTCTTTAACTTAATCTTCTAAATATAATTCTTCGGTTTATCGCTTGACTGGTTTTAATAGTGGGATTAAAGTCTTTGCATGATCTTTTCGGAAAAGATTCAAAAAGCCATAGACCTCGCCATAAAAATCCACCAAATAGAGGAAGCACAGGTACGAAAAGGAACAACCGTTCCAGTGATTACTCATCTATTAATAACAGGTTTAATTTTAGCCCACGCAGGAGCTGACGAAGATTTAATAACAGCCGGGATTTTGCACGATATAATCGAAGATTCCACCAAAACCAAAATAACCGGAAAATATTTAGAAAAAGAATTCGGAAAAAAAGTGGCAAAAATTGTAGTAAACCTCTCGGAAAGAAGCAAAACAAAATATTCGTGGGACCAAAGAAAACAAATGAAACTGAATCAGATAAAAAAATGGGATAAAGACACTATATTAGTAAAATCAGCCGATGTTCTGCACAATATACGAGACAACATAGTAGAAAGCAAACTTAACGGAAAGGAAATATTCGCGAAGCACTTTAACGCTCCATATGAAAAACAAGCAATAAATAAACGCTTAACGATTGAAGCTTTAGAAAAGACGTGGCCGCAAAACCCTTTGATGCCGGAGATTAAAATGTATTTGAAGATGTTTGAAAGTCCAGTCAACTAGTTCTAAAAAGCAATACAACCCCTTTTGATACTACCGCAGTATCTGCGCATATTTCAATATGCACAAATGACACGGCAGTAAACTTAGGTTTTGATTGATTATGAACCTTTGTTCACTGTGAAGCTCGGTCGTATAGATCGGACTTCAATCGAAACGGCAGACGTTTCGACCCAATATTGGCTATGCAGGTGCGGTTGTGAATAGCTTACTCACTAACAGCAGTACCCCTGCAACCAGATATATATCCGCGAGGTTTATGGCATACCTCACTCGGGCAAGAACTATGTAGTTATTTGCCCCGTGACGGATAACTATAGACACACTTTGGGATAAAACTCCCGCCAGGAAAAGTACTGCTTCTGCGTGCTGTACGTACGGCAGCCAGACAACGAAAAATGCTGCCGCAAAGGTAACCCTCACCAGAATGCCAGTCCGCGAAATATGGTGAAAGTAGCCTTTCCTGGTCCCTACAGTGTAAAGCTGCAAGACTTGTTCGAATAGAACAAGCCCTAAAAGAACCATACCGATGTTCATTCCTCTACTCCTTATCCAGAGAGTGTTACTTTAGATTTTACAAAATTTACATAGTAAACACAACACACTATAGGACTGACTGTTCTAATTTCATGGGATCTGTGAAAATTATTTACAAATATGGAAAAAGCCCGAAATCTGAGAAAGACTCCGAGCTTTTTAGGGATCCCTGGATAGGGTACTATTTCTGTGAAACCATAAAATCCGCCTGAAACTTGGATCTAGTTAACCCCGCCACTAAATCCATTCCAAACATCAGGCGATCATATTCCGGAATTACTTCCGGCCAGTAAATGTGCACCATAATAAGCGGATTGCCAGAGTTCCGATCCGGCGAATTCCACTCAATTTCGGCGGTCAGCCTGCCACCGAACTTCAAATGTAATGCATCGCAGATCCACTTTTCGAAGGGACCGCGATCCTCCGCATCCAGCGGAGCCGTTTGCGTTACTATGATCTTCACGGCGGTGCCTCCTTTGCAGGTTTGGGATCCAATATTGTTATAACAAATAAAAACCGACTCAACAATGATAAAACCTATGTGGTTTTACTATATAGATTTTTTGTGATAATTATTAATTTAAAGATGTGAGCGAAAATGAAAGGGGAACGTATGTGCACAAATGAAGTTTACATATCCCGAATCGTTTTGCTGGTAATTGAAACAGTCATGTTAATTTTCCTACTCAACTCCGGATTCGGGAAATTTTTAAGAACTGTGAGAGGCTGGATCTGGTATTCACTGCTGTTCTCCTTCCTTTTCCTATTCGCTGTCAGTATTTGGGATCTGTTTTTCTGCTGACATACGGAGAATAGCAGTGATACTAATTAACAAACTACGGACTAAAGGCGCAAACCTTAAAGCACCGGTAAATACACCTGTGCTGTCCATAACTAAATTTCCCTAAAAAATATAAAAGCTTCCACACTTGCTCAAAAATGTATTATAATTTACTTCATCATGACAATCGGGACACTTAATCCACCTTCAGAGTTTGTTGATGCTGTTTTTGACGACCCGTTCGGAGAACAACTAACTAAAAAAAGTGGCGAAGAACCACAACCAACAGAGACAGAAACCACGTCCGGATCTGGTGGACTTACAAAATTGCATAGAGCTGCTGCCAGAATAGCTACAGCTTTTAGAGCACAAGCCGGTGCAGCTGCAAAACCACAAGAAAAAATTACACCTGAAAATGCAGTCAGAGCATATATCGACTCGGAAAGCGAATTTTTTGGAAAACATCCGGAACTTGCAGAAGCAATTTTAAAAATGGAACGTGGCAATGCAGAATGGGTTTGCCTCGAAGCAAGTCGACTATCACTAATATTATCAATGCATGATTATCCGAAACAGTCCCGAAGAGAGGATTTGGATAGGGCTGGCAGAGTTATATTTGTAGCCAACAAAATGCTTCAGAGTAAGGAACTTAGTAAAGAGGCTGTGGAAGCATTTTCGAGAGCAGTTGCCCTGGCAGAAAGGGAAACTCCCTTTTATTATGATGAAGACCGCAAGTCGGATCAACCGACCAGACAAAAAATTGCAGCGATCGATGTATTTACTCAGATAGGTGAGATAGAAAGAAAAATACAAAAGAGAGGACTTAGAAATGACATGGAATTTTTAGTGGACTTAAATGACCTTGACGCTTTAGCGAATGGTATGAGAATTGTTGCGGTTACGGCAACAGAGGAACTTGAAAATGAAGCTTTAACTCCCAGGCAAAGAACCGTTGTTGGATTACTGCAAGAAAAGTCCTTGCCATTATCAATAGCTTTATTAAAAGCACATGAGGAAGCTCTAGAATGGCATAAACGGGAGGCTGAAATGATTTCTGAAGCTAAGGCAAGAGAAATTCTCTCTGATGAAATTGAAAAGTATAGGTTTCAATTTGTTGAAATACTTATGACGCTACCTGAAATTAAGGAAGGCAGCGCCGAAGATCAGCCGGGATTATATTTGGATAGGAGAGACATTAGCAAAACCTGTGCGAAGTACGCTGCCAGAATAGGTATTGAAATAACCGATGACTCGCTGGATAGATTTATGAATAATCACCCCGAAGTTACTTTAGGTATATCCCATTTACACGCTACTTTAAGTGTACTTCAAACTATGCACGAAAAACCCAACGTTACCCAGGAACAAGTTAATGAACTGACAGGTGCACTTTTAGCCGCATCAATGTCACCTGATACTTATGATACCAGCAGGGTGGCCGACTTAGGATTGATTCAGGGACTGAGAGCTTTAGTTTCAGCGGAGTATGTTGAACTAAGAGGTCCGGGCGAAAACCCCCTCATAGTTTTTCATGAAGGCGGAACTTCTATAGAGTTACTTAAGACCGACAGACCGGAAAAAGTAATTGAAAAAAATAAAAGATCGTGCGCAGAATTAGTGGTAAATAGACTACGCAGAATGATTTATCCGGGTAATTTGCAAGGCGAGGATGAAGAGGGTAAACATGACAACTTAAACTTGGCAACCTTACACACACTTACCGAAATTGACTTTGCAAACTCGACAAGAGAGACTGCAGCAAGAACTAATGAAGTAGAGGCCGAGAGTTGAATTTCCAGTACGTTTAACTGTCCTTCTCATAAGAGTTTAACTTTTGTATTTGCAAAACATCTCAATAGTGTTAGATATAACTAAAGCCGCACCCCAAATTCTATTAAATAAAGGTGCGGCTATACTAGTCTCCCGAACTTCAAGTCCCAATCGTTATCACGAATAAACCGCGCTAAAGCAAGTTTCGCTTGCTGCGGGTGGTCCGTGTAGAACCTCAAATCTTGCACGGTTCCACTTTGGGCGACAGTGACAAGAATGCAATGACTTTCGTCAATGATCTTCACTGCCCAAATTCCACCCCCGCCATTTCCGCGCAGGTTTTGTATGGGACCAAGCGAAATTTTGGAGACCGTTTCTAACTTCTGGAGGAAATCTACAACTCTCGACCCCAGTTCTGTAACCGTGGTATGAGAGCTAGTTATTTTTCCCCCCTGTCTGTGGGGCATAAAAGCCTCCTTAGTCTAAAGTTTACCGAATTATATAATAAAAACGATCCATTATCAATGCTATGGGATATAAATGCATGACCCTAGCACTACTGCGTAATTATAAATTCTTCCAATTCCTTAATATTTCCAAAAGCGATCCGATCTTTAACAACACTTTTAGCGTCAAGCATGCGGGCGGGCGTAATCACGTAATTCCCCCACTTATCGGTTATTGTATCCATGGCATCGGTAAGCCTCCTCTTTTTTCCCACATCGTCAAACATGTCCAGCTGGCTGTAATTGCTTTTAATTAAGTTAAAACAGGAGACCGCCAGCGTGTGTACGGGAAGTTTGTACGGGGAATGGCACAGTATTTTATATGCAATTTTATAAATATCTCCCGAAGCAAACAGCTTATCATCAACACTTGTTCCGTGATGCCAGTGCGTGCCGTTGCGATAAAGAGCGGCAACATGCACACCGCGCGCAACAAAACCGGCACGCCTCATTCTGCGCGACATTTTATCAACCAGCTTCATCAGCACTGGAGACAATTCTTCAGATGTTGAGAGGGGATTGTACAATGCAACCGAATTTCCGAAACTGTGCCTCCCGAAAATCACATCGTCCGGCTCCCATCCTTTTAATCTCATATACCAGTAGTAGCCTATTACGGAATGAAAAGCCAGATAAAGTTTTTTCGGCGCCGCATTATAAAAGTCCAAAACGGTGTAAATGCCGGCTTTGTTCAACCGCACAATATTGTTTATTTTAATTCCGCAAAAGTCGTATAACCCCAACCGTGAATAAGTCTCATAATAGTTTGTTGCATCAATAGTTTCCAGCCCGTCGGGCTTTTTTAAACCCGCTGCAGTTTTGGCCAGCAGGCGGTTGGGGGCAATGCCCGCCGAAACCGTTATCCACTCCCCAACCTCTTTTTTTATTCTATCCTTTATTTCCCGGGCCACATTTGCAATGCCCTTTTTCATAGCCGGAAACCCCTCAAGATCCAGGATAAATTCATCAATAGATTTCGGTGTTAAGTTTTCGGTGTAAGTGGACAGAATATTTTTTAATTTAAGATGAACGTTCCGGTATTTCCACGGGTCCGGCTCAAGCACAATAAGTTCTGGGCAGATCATTTTCCCGTCTTTAACCCTCATCCCCACTTTAATGCCCAATTTTTTAGCCTCAACAGAAGGAGCAATTATGCACCCGTTCGGGGTTTTATAAGCGGCCACGGCCAGCGGCTTTCCCCGGAACTTTTTGTACGCCTGCTGTTCAATAGTGGCAAAACACGAGTTAAGGTCAACGTGCATTATGGTAGGGCTTTTAGGATTAAATGCCAGATTATTCGGGAAGACCATCGGTTATCTGCTCCACGGTCCAAAACAGATTCTCCGTGTTCAGGACCAATTTAAACGACAACGTTTCGGTGGAAACTGAAAAAACATGATATAAAACCGCCCCGCTTTTATACGTATAATGAAAATCCAGACTCTGAACTTTATAACCTCTTCCGTCCCACTTAAGCAAAAAGGGAAACACCCTGTTTGTTCTATGTTCATAAGCCAAATATGCAGTTATAGGCGCTTTTACATCCTGAATCATATACCGAAGATAATACGAAACTATTATCTTTATACATTAACTTGGAAGAGGTTTCAAGAGGGGTTTGGTGTTTAACTTTTTGGTAAAGTTCGAGTTCGGAAAATTTTTGTAGGATGATAAATTCCTGGTTTTAAAAAGATCAGAAAAATCAAAATAAAGTATAATAATTAGTAATGAACTCTTTTATTACATACATCAAAAATTTCCTGAAAAACTATCAAAAAGCCGACAATTTATTAAGTGATGTACAGATTGGCGAAGGCGCTATTGTTGAAATTAATAATAGAAAGGTTGCCGCCTACAAAAAAAGCGATAGTGAAATAATTAAGCTTTCTTCTGTTTGTACACATTTGGGGTGCCAGGTAAATTGGAATACTGCCGATAAAACTTGGGACTGCCCGTGCCACGGTTCAAGATTTGATATTGACGGAAATGTAAAAAAAGGGCCGGCAACTATACCTCTGCATAAAGTTTTCAACTAAATTGGCGTGCCCGGAGGGAATTGAACCCCCGACTTCGACGTCCGCAACGTCGCGTTCTATCCACTGAACTACGGGCACTCATTCCATATTTTTACACTTAAAACACAAAAAGGCAGAACCACGGACTTGCTAATTATACATCGGAAAGGTTGTATTTTCGGGAGTCTTCCTACAGTGCGGTCAACCCACCCAAACCGTGAAAAGAACCCCTATAAAATTTTCTCTTGGAAAAAACTTACTTGCTCTCGAAATTGAATTTGTCTAAAAGATTGTAATAGGCTTTGTTTATAACAGTCGTCGGTTCTTCAGGAAGGTAAGGTAAATAAAGTGAAACCAGTTCTTTAAGTTTCTCTCTTTCGTCGGGTCTGAACCCAAAAAACAATCTTCCGGGCAATCTGTCTTTTGTATCAATTGCTAAAAGTTCTGGATCCGTAGTATTTGTAAAAAAGAACTGCTTAAGTTCGTACCAGTAAAAGTGCTGTTCACCGGTTTTTATTCCGTGGGTGCTTATTTCATGTTTTAAGTTTTCCATCGGAGAATTAGACAGAATATAACTGATAAATATCACACTCGCTACAACAAGAATTAAAAAGAATTCCTGCATTAAAAACAGCAGAAGTCCTACAACCACTCCAATCACAATTCCTGTTCTAACCATTTTCGGATCCCATGATTTTTTTTCCAGTTTTGACGATGATTCCCAGGCATATAAAACTTTTTTCTCGCCTAAGGATTCGGGAGTGCTTCCCAGCACGGGGGCTGCGGGCTGAACGGGTGCTTCGTCTTTCTTTGCTGTAGTAACACCTATGTAGCTTGCTAAATTCCTAAGGTTCATAATTGATTTAATTGTACATAATTTTGGCTGTTGTGCAAATAAAGTGATTTTTATTCGTGTTATAATCACCTCAAATTATGAAAAAAGTTAAAATAATTCTTGATAGAACCACCTGCATTGATTGTGGAGCTTGCATACCCGAAGCCGATGGATTTTTTGTGGAAGACACTAATAAAGAAGTCCATCTTGTGAAAAAAACTACAAATAACGGAAATCAAGAAGTCCTGGAATTAGAAGTAGATGATAAAACACATAAAGCACTTTTATCTGCAAAAGACATATGCCCGGTCGCGGCAATAGAAGTTGTGGAAATCAGCTAAGCTAATTTTTAGAAAACCTGCACATATAAAATGTTTATAACAATTCTAAAGCTAAGATAGATAGCTATGGAAAGCATACTTCAACAACAACCTAAATCCCGCATCCTCGAGAAAGGCTATATAAATGTTTATTCTGAATTAAATTCCAAGGAAAAACGTCAATTGCCTTATAGGAGGCGCTTTAAGAAGGAAGAACCGTCTTGGGACGAAACTATGGTCTATTTAAGTAATAAGTTTTCCTCACTTGACATAAAAAACGCTATTGTTTTGGACGCCGGCTGCGGAAACGGGAATTACATAATTGACGAAAATCGTGGAAACATTGCTTGGGCTGTGGGTGTTGATATATCTACAGAATTTATAAAGAAGAATATTTGTTTAGATGAAATAAAGACAGCAAATTTAGAAAGCCTGCCTTTTGAGGATAAAAAGTTTGATGTAGTTATTAGTCTGTGGGCACTGGAACATCTAGAAAATCCAGCAAGGGTATTTAGCGAAATTAATCGTGTTTTAAAACCAAATGGTATATTTATGTTTACAACTCCCAATTCAAATTATTTACCTTTGAAAATTGTTCATACGATAAAGTCTGTTAAGCTTAACCGCTTGCTAAACAAATATTTATTCGGCAGAGAAGAGAAGGAAACATTTCCAGCATATTACAGAGCAAATACTCTGGAAGATTTAAAGAAAATATCTGAAAAGTTTTTCAAAGTCGAAGAATTAAAATTAAATTCGGATATTAGTTATACATCTTTTAACGATGTCTCTTATTCAGTTTCAAAAATACTATTAAAGCTGCCAAATACTTTTAACGGATTATTACATACTCATATTATTGGGATTTTACGCAAGAAAATTGTTTAATCTGAAACATACAGATTGCTAGCTGTTAATGGCGGAGGGTGTGGGATTCGAACCCACGCACGGCTTTTTGGACCGTGACGGTTTAGCAAACCGTTGCCGTAACCACTTGGCTAACCCTCCTCGATTCC
>CAZEAL010000136.1:0-5787 GCA_964510265.1 uncultured Candidatus Saccharibacteria bacterium | reverse complement strand
GACATGCTCAGCCAGAAGCGGAACTCTCAAACTTCCTTCCTAACGTTCTATAATTCGTATTTTCGTTCTCCCAATTATAACTAGCTTACCTTTTAATTTTCTATCCTCCGAGAGGAACGCAACAGCAATATCAATCATTTCTGTTTTGTTCATAGAATTAATTAGTTCTATAGCAATTCCACTGCTATTTGAGATGTTAAACTTAAAAATATCCCCAAAACCTCTATCAAACGTGAACAAAACTAAATCGTTTTTAGTCGCATAATCAAAAACCTCAGCATCCGTTGCCCCAGACATACCGCTTTCGTAAATAGTCTCCACAACATGTCCGGCTGACTTCAATGCCTCAATCATGTCTTTATGAATACATTCATCAGAAAATATTCTATACATATTTTATTCATTGTGAGATTGCTAAAATTTCTTCCTTGCCCAATATGTTTGCAGCATACTCGATAGCAGATACTGTATTGGCAATAGTAACCCCTGGATATTGATTAGGAATATCATTTACAGTGTACCCGGCTTTTAACATATTAAGTATATCTGCAACTGCAACTCTGGTATTGGCCACAGTAGGCTTACCAAATCTAACTTCGGGTTTTATGGTTATTTCTTTTGGAATTTTTTTAGTAATTTGTTTATCCATACAATTATTATACAACTTCTATTAAAATAGTTCGAATTTGGTTGCGAACATACAGCCATATATCCTAGTGAAACGGCATATAGGATAGTTTGTTGATATAATGAAAAAATGATTGATATTTCTACAAACTTTAATGAAAAACCTTCTTTTGAAATTCTAAAAAATCGTAAGCCGATAATGGATTATACGGTCAGTATATTCCGACAATTTGATTTTAATACTTGGGAGTCAGAGGAAAATATTACAGTAGTAAGAGTGAATAAAAGCAATGTAACAAATGCCGAAGAGTTTTTAAAAAATATCACAAGCTTACTCAACAAAAATATAGATACGTCTAAGATCCAACAAATGGTGAGCACTGCACTAGATGAAATAATCAGAAATATGGTACATGATTTTAAGTATGACCTTAAATTATCTGAAGGTTTTGTAGATGCTGTTCAACTGGAAAATGAATGGGATTATATAGAAGTGTTGATAGAGACTAATTCAGAATTTGTCTATATACAATGGAATACTACAGCTTAAGGTTCTCGACCGACATGCTCAGCCAAAATGGGCACTTAGATGACCACTAAGCCTCAAACAGCCTTTCAAGGCTTGTAAATCTCCCCTTTCAAAATCATAGATCCGAACCGATAAAAATGATATTGTTCCTTAGTGCATAATTTAAAATAAAACACCAATACTAGAAAAGTTTAGGCTGTTAAGAAATTGTTCAATTCCGCTCTCATTATTAAACAGATCTTTTTGAGATAAAATCGTGTTTTTTGTGTTCATAATGTTACCTAAATAAGGACTATCTGTAAATATAATACACAAGTATTAGGAGCTTTTAAAGTGTATTGTTAAATAGAGTTTTATTACCTACCGGTAGGTAATGATATGTTCTATCCACTTGTATTCTGGATTTTCTTTAATGTTACTTTCCAGTACCTCATCTCCAGCTAATTGAGTTATTTCTTCTTTTGAGTATCTCATTACTAAAATTATTTATCATTACGCAGTCAGTTAAACTTAAGGTTCCAAACATCATCCACTGTGTTACAAAAGCATCGGCTTCAGCCCGTAAACATTCATTTCTTGGGCTCATTGGAGTACCAACTAAAAATTGTTGTACATGAGCCATTTCGTGAGCGATAAGCAAAGCTGTAACTATATCGTCTGCTTCCTTATAATCCTTATCTATGGTTATAGGAAAATAGTTATTCTTAATTTCACTGCTATCCAGCGCGAAATAGCCCTCTATGCCGGATTTGTCATCGATATCCTCCTCCTTTATGAAGATACAGTTAACAAGATTTGGAGGAAAATTTGTAAAAGCAGTCGCACCGTCTGTACCCTTATCCAACTCAATACTCTCTTGTATCCTTTGCTGAATAAGCGATAAAGCTCTGTCATATTGTGGTTTGTTCTCCCATCTTTCAGTTCTTGTACACTCGGGATTGAACTTCTCAATGGCCGTGGTAGCTTCGTTGTTCTTTTTAATGTTTTTGTAAACGAAGAATGATGATGTTGCTACTAACACTAGAACTAGAATTATAAGCGATAATATTTTCTTGCGTCTCATATCTAAATCATACCATTTTCCTTTTTTGTACTGTCTCATTTACATCCCAGAGAGTAAAATGGTTCTAGATCGACATGCTCAGCCAAAAGTAGCACCCTAAGCGACCCACTTCCCTCGAATACATTACAACGGCTTTATAAAACCTCTATCACAATATCTTCGTTTCGAACCAAAATGAGCCTTTCATGGCTTGACGTGTTTTGAATCAAAGCGGGAATTTTACCGTTATTGCGCTATTTTTTTGGTTCGAGTCCCTGTTCCTTACCAATTAGCTTCAAAGAAGATATACTTTAGAAGTGATTATAAAAACAAAATCATTTCAACTTGCCATCAACACTAAGGGAAACCCCAATTCAGAAAGATTGGCAATTGTATTGCCTGGCAGATTGGATACCAAAGATTACGAATGCTTCAACGAACATCTTGAATATCTGTCTAACAAGGGCTTTTATGCTATATCGCTGGATCCACCTGGCACTTGGGAAAGCCCAGGAGGAATAGAGCTATTTTCAACAACAAACTACATTAAGGCTGTGAGCGAGCTAATAGAATATTACGGAAGCAAGCAAACTCTCTTGCTTGGCCATAGCCGTGGTGCTGCAGTTGCCATACTTGCCGGGTCAGATAATCTAAACGTTCTTGGCTTAGTACTTATAAACCCATCACTAGGTGCACCAACACCACCCGACGACGAAACTTTAAAAACTGGCGTGTATGTAGACTACAGAGATATGCCTCCAGGGACAAAGAATACAGAACAGAAAAAGAAGTTTGAGATGTCACTAAACTATTTTGAAGACGGCGCTACATACAACGATGCAGAAGTTCTAAAGTTATGTATTAAGCCAAAAATAATTTTTTACTCTACTCATGACGAGTTTAATACACCAAAAGAAGTCAAAGAAATCTTCATATCCATCTCAGAACCTAAGGAATTACACAGTATAAACTGCACGCATGATTATCGTCTTCACCCCGAAGTTGTAGAGGAAATAAACAAAAAGGTGGGAACATTCATCGACACGCACTTATCTCATTTTCATCCTAGAGAGTAAAATAAGTACGCTGGGTTCCTGACCGACATGCTCAGCCAAATATCCTGGAGAAACTGTATACAGGACAACTCGTAACAATGTTAAAATATAATAATGAATCAATCAGCCAATCCACCAATCATATACGGAATGCTATGCACGGTAGTATCACCAAACAAACGTATCGTTTTGCTAAAAAGATCACCAGGAAAAAAAGTTTATCCTAACTTGTGGGCTGTTGTTGGTGCTTACCCATTTAAGGAAAAGGTAGATATGGCGACTATTGCATTACGTGAAATTACGGATGAATTAGGCCTGAATGGGAATATTATCAGGGTGGGAAATGAAATTGTGAATAAAGTGGAATTGGAGGGTAAATTAATTGAGCTACATGTTGTACCAGTTCTAGCTACCGTCAATTCTGAAGAAGTAATACTTAACAGCGAACACACCGAATATGTATGGGTTGATATCGACAACGTGTCTAGCGTCGAACTTGCACCAGGCATGTTAGATGTCATGCATGCCGTAAATACTGAAGAATATATTAATTCTTTATAAAAATAGCCTAGAGAATAAATGGGGTTCTCAACCGACATGCTCAGCCATAACCTTTCACTGTTACACTGCATAATTTGAATTGCCTCGTCTCCATGAAATCAGGAAATAGCTTTATTAATGCTGGTATATGCACCGTAATTGAGCGTTTTGGGTTGACTTGGACTAAACTAAGTGTTACACTTCAAAAGTGAATATACCTAGAAAATTATTACCTAAGATAATATCTGATCTACAAACCACGGGTAAAGGTGTAGTTATATATGGTGCAAGACAGGTTGGTAAGACTACTCTTGTAAACGAGGTCTTAAATAAGACAGGTTTTAAAACTTTATACTTAAACGGCGATCAACAAGGAGATTGGTATGAGGCTATGATTAGTCGGAACTTATCAAAAATCAAATTATTGGTATCAGGATATCAAGCCTTGTTTGTTGACGAAGCTCAAAGAATCCCGGAAATTGGCCTAAGCCTTAAAATAATTTTAGATAATCTCCCTAATTTAAAGCTTATAGTAACTGGATCATCTTCTTTAGACTTAGCCAGCAAAGTAAGCGAACCATTGACCGGGCGCGTGTATTCCTATAAGTTATACCCCATATCTCAATTCGAATTATCAGATATAGAAACCTCTTATGAAATGAAGACGCATTTAGAAGAAAGACTTATATTTGGATCATACCCCGAAATCTTTTCTGTAGAAGGATTAGAAGCTAAAGCAAAATATTTAAGTAATCTTACCAACGCGTATTTATATAAGGACTTGCTAGAATTTGGTGACCTAAGAAATTCAACAAAGATCAGAGATTTACTAAAACTGCTAGCATTTCAAATAGGGTCGCAGGTATCTTTAACTGAACTAAGCAAATCTTTGGAGTTAAGCCGAAGTACTGTCGAAAGATATTTGGATTTACTAGAGGAATCGTTCGTTATTTTTAGATTAAACGGATTTAGCCGTAACCTAAGAAAAGAGGTAACGAAGATGGACAAGATTTTCTTTTATGATACTGGTGTTCGCAACGCAGTAATTGGCAATTTAAACTTTATAAAAGATCGGGATGATGGTGGAAAGCTTTGGGAGAACTTCTTACTTATAGAAAGAATGAAAAAAAAGGAATACCAGGGTACTTTGCATTCTAATTATTTTTGGAGGCTGACAAGTGGTGCAGAATTGGATATGGTAGAGGAAGAAAATGGAAAACTAACAGGATTTGAATTTAAATTCTCCAGTAAATCCATAAAACCACCCAAATCTTGGAAAGAAAACTATCCAAACTCAGAATTTTCTGTAATTAATAGAGATAACTATCAGCAATTTGTAGCCTAGCTTTAGTGTTAATACAGTGAATTAGGCGAAAAACAGCGGTTCTAACTTGTTTCTCAGTAGACAACTAGCATGTACACCCAAATCTAATATCACAACAACCCAGATATAGTAAAATATTATATTATTTGAATATGAACAAGGATAACAATCAATTATTTGAATATAGAAAGAAGTATCAAAATAAATGGGTTGCTTTAGATAAAAAACTCCTAAAGTTTTATATAGTAGTAAAACCCTTAAAAACCTCGTTAAAAAAATAAATGCCGGAAACAAGGAGTATGTGCTCGAAAAAGTTTTACCCTTAAACAATGCTCTCATTCCTTTCAGCCCGTGTAGCATATGAAAGTGGAATACACAAAATGGGTTTATGAAAATCCAACTAACAAAGAGAGGAAATATTACTACGTTCCAATAGTTGAAATCCTACTTGTAGGAAATCATAAAGTTGGAGAACATATAAAATCTTATTTGGATACTGGCAAAAATTTCTGCGCCGGAGCCATAGTTTCCTGGAATTAGTATATAAGAATACGTAGCAGTAAACAAAAAAACCTACAACAAACTAATTCTTACGATTTTCCCTGTATCTTTTCGTATGATCCAAAGTCTTTTTTCTCAACCTCAAACTTATCGGAGTAATTTCCAATAA
>CAZEAL010000135.1:0-2273 GCA_964510265.1 uncultured Candidatus Saccharibacteria bacterium | reverse complement strand
CACACCCGGACAACTTTCTGGTGGACAGCAACAAAGAGTCGCTATTTGCAGAGCATTAGTAAATGACCCGACACTGATTTTGGCGGATGAACCTACCGGCAATTTGGACTCAAAATCGGGTGGGGAAATTCTAAAATTATTGCACGATCTTCATGAAGAAGGACGAACGGTAATAATTGTTACACATGATGAAAGTATTTCCGGAATAACAGATAGGGTAATTAAACTTAGCGACGGAAAAGTTATTGAAGACAAGTGGCAGGAGCACGACGGAAAGGACTATTTAAATAAAATGGATTTTTAATATAAAATGTTTGATTATTTACCGCTTGCAGTCCGAGCCTTAAAACTTAATAAAGTACGGTCATTTTTAACCATGCTAGGAGTAATAATAGGTGTTTCGGCTGTAATTACTTTAACTTCTATTGTCGGTGGACTTGAAAAAACTATAAGAACTCAATTCGAATCTTTTGGTTCTAATAGTTTATATTTGTTTCCTGGAGAACCCGGAGGCGGGCGGGGTCCGGGTGGAACAGCTGTAAACAAACTTAGTTTTGATTACACAAAAATCATTAATAATGTTCCAAATGTATTAGACTCATCCGCAATGGTTTTTACAACAGGGGATGCCAAATATTTAAATAAATCCAGCACGAATGTGACCATAAATGGTATCGAGGACAATCTTGACGAAATAAGCGGCATAGGAGTCGTGGAAGGCCGAACAATCAGTAAAAGTGACATGGCGGGATCTAAACTGGTTGCAGTTATCGGCCAGACTGTTAAAAAGAATTTATTTGATGACCTTAGCCCGATCGGTAAAACAATAACTCTAAAAAATAAAAAGTTTGAAGTTATTGGGGTTACAGAAAAACAGGGAGCAGTTTTCGGAGTAGACCAGGATAACGAAGTTAACATTCCTCTTAATACAGCCAGACAAAGATTTCAAATTGACAGACCAAACTTCTTTTTCATAAAAGTAGACGATCCTAAAAATATTGACTCAGCCAAAAGAGGAATTGAAAAAGTAATTAGACAGTTTTTAGACAAAGAGGATTTTTCCGTAGTCAGCCAGGAACAGAGCTTGGAATTTATCGGTAATATTTTAGGAGTTTTAGCCACCGCACTGGGTGGAATCGCTGCTATTTCACTTTTAGTTGGAGGAGTGGGTATTATGAATATAATGTTTGTCTCGGTAACCGAAAGAACGAGAGAAATTGGTTTGAGAAAAGCAGTAGGAGCAAATTCAAAAAATATTTTGACTCAGTTTTTATTTGAAGCAGTGATTTTATCTTTGCTAGGCGGTTTAATGGGAGTTCTCGTAGGTATTATTTTCACTACTTTGTTAGGGAATTTCATCGACACAGCTATAAATCCGATGTACGTGATTTTATCTTTTGCAGTATCAGCAGCTATTGGAATAATATTTGGTGTAGCTCCGGCTATTAAAGCCAGCAAAATGGACCCGATTACGGCTTTGAGATATGAATAATTAAATAATTAAGACTTTACCAACTTAACTTGGTAAACCGCATTATCTTTAAGATTAAACTCGTTTACTTTAAAAGTAATATCTTCATTATTATTAAATACAAGCCAGTTATAACCTTCCGGTGCTTTAATCTTATTTACATTATCTATTTCAGTCCCATAATTATAAGCAATTTTCTCATAATAAAATCCCTGGTTATTTCTGAGATTTTCAAAAAGATCCAGCACAGTATCTATACTTTTCAATTTAGCTTTATATTCTTTTTCAGTACCATCGTAGGCTAACACTTTTAATGAAACTTGAGCAGGATGTACCTCCGTAGCTTTTTTCTTTTCAACTTCTCCTGTTGGAACTTTGTTGGTTTTTAAAGCATTTTGAACATAATAAACCCCGAATATTAAACTTAGAATATATAAAGCAATTAAGGTTTTTTTAAGCATATAAACATATTATCATAAAGATTTAATAGGCGGTTTGATTTTTGCTGTTTTTATACTAAACTGTATTTCGGTAACCAAACTCTTAACGAAATATTAATATTTTATGCCCCCATAGCTCAGCGGATTAGAGCACTTCGCTTCGGACGAAGGGGTCGGGAGTTCGAATCTCTCTGGGGGCGCCAGAAAAAAGTGATATAATTTTACTATGAAAGCAACTTTACAACACATCCAATTAAATGTTTCTAATAAAAATATTTCATACCCTTTTTATAAGGAAATGCTGCGACTTTTAGGATATAAAGTTTTTTCCGAAGAAGAATGGGGAATCGGAATGAATGATT
>CAZEAL010000134.1:0-9700 GCA_964510265.1 uncultured Candidatus Saccharibacteria bacterium | reverse complement strand
GCAAAAAGGTTTTAAATATATTTTCAGTCACCGGTAAAATTTTTACGAAATCAGAAATTGAAAGTTATCTTTCGGTTGATTGCCTCGATTTCAATGATAAAGCAATAATATCATTATGCAAAGAAAACAATTTTATTTTTCTTACAAATGACAAAGATTTTGTAAAAGCCGATATTGAAATTTTGACTTCAAACCCTTCGTTATTAAAACTTTAAAAATTTCCGAGGCGGTTATATGACTAAAAATTTAAATATTAAAAATCAAAATATAGTAAATTTAATTACGGACCTGGAAGCCGGAATAAGGTCGATCTACAAAAATGAAGTCAAAAAGATCATTTTATTCGGCTCATACGCCAGGGGCAATTACGAAGACGACTCTGACGTCGATATAATGGTTTTATTAAACAAAAATGAATTCGAGCGTTACAGCGACGAATTAGTCGACCTGATCGTCGAACTCACCGGAAAATATTCCGTATTACCCTCGATAATGGTCGAATTTGAAAAGGAATACCGCGAAAACATCGATGTCCAATCCTTATATAGGAACATCGAGAACGAAGGAATCGAGTTATATAACTCTGATCAGCGCCGGAATTTCCCTACTCTCGAACGTTATATCAATTCAAATTTTTGAGAGGATATTTTCGTCAGTAAAGAAAAATCATGAATTTTATATATAGGGAAAGTGTTAATGATGAATGCTTTAATAAAAAAATATCGACTGATCCTAATATTTGCTTTGGAAAACCGTGTATAAAAGGCACCCGTATATGGGTTTCACTAATACTCGATATGCTTTCCGAAGGAGTGTCGTTTGACGAGATCATTAAAGAATATCCAGTGCTTTCCGCAGAAGATATAAGGGCGGCAATCGCTTACGGCGCTGAAATGACCCGCGAAAGAATTGTAGATATCAAGCCGGACGTGAAGGCCGCATGATTCGGGCTTTAGCCGAAAACGAAGTCAATGGCAAATTATGGATTATCGAACCGGACATGATAAGAATTCATGAGCCGTTTGAAGAAACGTTAAAACTGAAACAGGTCGAAGCGAAATTATTGCATGACAAAAAAAACGAATAGTTATGTCGTGGTTTTATGCCCGAACCTTGAGAAAGAAAGAAGAAACTGATAAATAGAACGTTTAAAAAGATGTGGTAATTAAATAAAAATGAGTCCTTATATCATCCAATGAAATAAGGAAAATGTGAAATAATATACGTGTTATATTTAGTTGTGCGAAACGGCTCGGCGCCGGGGTTTCTGCATATTAACCTTTCCTGTTCTCGGCCGGCGGGCGGTTGCCTGCGCGGCCTCAAAATTAAAGATCTCTTATTTCAAACAAGAACGTCAAACTTCATTAATCTTTTCGATATTCATTATTCTTTATCATTAAAAAACTTATTGACTATTATATACTTTTGATGTACAATAAATTTATTATTTATAGTTAAAGGCGTTTTTCTCATATGCGTAAAACTATATTAAAAACTCTTTTTTACATCAAGCCTTATCAACTAAATTTTTATCATAAAATTTTAGATTACTTAAGCAATCTAAAATCTTATTCAATACGCTATTATTTTTATTTATAAAGGAGAATTCATGCGTAAATCACTGTTCTTAACAATTTTCTTTTTGCTACTGTCATTTTCTAATGCATTTGCTCAAAATATTGGACAATCAATATACTTAAAACAAGGGTTTAATTTTATCAGTTTTACGGTTCAACCGGCTATTACCGCTACCCAATTAAAACAAGACAACCTTTCCTTAATCGACGACCTTTATTTATACAACTCATCAGCAGGATCGTTTTTGAGCCTTTCCGAAGGAACGCTAACAACGATATCAGCAGGAAAGGGTTATATTTTAAAAGCGAAAACTGATGGAACTTTAGATATAACTGGAACTTCAATAACTACTATTCCTGACTTAAGCCTGAAAACGGGATTTAATTTAATAGGTTTATCCCAAACAATATCCAGCAATACCTTTTCAAATATTATTAGAACTTATGGAATAATCAAAGGCATTTACAAATGGAGCTCTACTGCGGGAGCATTTATTCAAGTCATTAAAGATTACAACGGAACTCCTCAATTAATCGACTCAGTTGATCCGCAATTTAAAACTGGCGAATCATATTTTATTAACGTATATGACAACACAACCTTAAGTTTTACAAGCGGTTCGATTAACTTCATCGGTGGAACGATACCAACTAACACTGAAATTCCTGCCGCTGTACTTAGCGACCTTCCAACGGCTGAACAAAAAACAGGCTATGGTAACATCGAAGGCGAAATTTCACCAACGTTTTCGACCGGCTCGCCAGTTAACAGAATAATAAACATAGTCAGCCTTTCAAATATTAAAGTGTGGGTCAAAAATCACCCGGAAATTAATACCGTAACCGACTCTAACGGCAAATTCGTACTTAAAAATGTTCCGGCCGCCGCTAAAGGTTCAGGCCACACCATCGAATATGAAAAAAATGAAGGCGAAGAGGTTTTTAAGGGCGTTGTAAAAGACGTTCCTGTAATTGAAAAAAAGAAAATTGATTTAAAACCTTATATAGGCCCCAGCGTTATCAAAAAAACCGGCGCTATTACAGGTAAAATAGCACTTTCAGATGGTTTATCACCATTAGGCGCCGAAATATATATTCCGGCAATATCAGGCTTAATTGCAAAAGCCGACGAAGACGGAACTTTTAACATTTTATATATTCCCGAAGGCACATTTAATTTAGTGGCTTATGCAAACGGTTACGAAATTTATAAAACTGAAATTATTATATCAGCCGGAGAAATTAAAAGTTTAAACTCGATCATTCTGAATAAGAAAACAATAGCAGCTCTTGATTCATATATTGACGGTTATGTAATTGACGAAAATTCCGCGCCTATCGCAAACGCAAATTTAAGCCTTTTATCCGACGATTTGAAAACCGATATTGGAACATCAACTTCCATAACGGGACATTATAGATTTAATAACGTTCCGGCCGGCAAATATAAAATTTATATAACCAAAGATCAATTCATCGGCTTTAACACTGACGAAACTCTTATTACCGGACAAAACAAATTTATAAATATTTCACTCAAAAAAGCGCAAAACATTATTAATACTTACGCTATGGTTTCTGGAAAATTAATGATGAAAGGCACTGACATACCTTTACGCAACGCTATTATAGTGACCTCGCCTCCCACCCAGCAATATTTCACCGATTTTGACGGCACATTTAATTTTTTGTTGCCCGCCGGATCTTTAACCATATATAAAATATTTTATAAAAAAGCTGGATTTATAGACTTTTCAAGTGAAATCTCACTTAAAGCCGATGAAAGTATATCTATCCAAGATATTCTCTTACAGCCGCTTACAAACGATTTGATACCCGCTACAATAGATTTTAACATTTCTACGCTTACAATTAAAGAGGGCGAATCACTCCAGTTAAACGCCACTGTAAGAGATAACATCGGCAATATTATAACCGGACAAAAAGTTGACTGGTCGCTTAATAATACCAATGGTTTTATAACTTTATCAGGACTTTTTAGTGCCATTAAAGCCGGCGATGTTGAAATTACAGCTAAATGCGCCGGAATAACCAAAACCATTAATATAAAAATCGAGGCAAGCGCTTCAGTAATAAGCCAGTTAAAAATAACCTCCGAAAGCATTGGCTTTGAAACAGGAAAAGTTTATAAATTCAACCTTGTCGCAATTTCAAACGATGGCAAAGTAACAATAATTCCAGCTAGTATGGCCTCATGGGAATTATCTCCCGTCAACGCGAATGTTATTATTTCTGAAGGCAGTTTAGTTTCATCCACGGCTTATAATGGAATCATAAAAGTCACATATAACCAACAAACTGCATCTAAATTGATAAACATTATTGCTGCTGTTGCTGATACAACGCCACCAAGTATTTCTCATATACCGCC
This sequence comes from uncultured Candidatus Saccharibacteria bacterium, assembly GCA_964510265.1. Taxonomy (GTDB): domain Bacteria; phylum Patescibacteriota; class WWE3; order UBA101185; family UBA10185; genus 2-02-FULL-38-14. Next base: position 5,731 of record CAZEAL010000134.1, on the reverse strand, counting down.
GGTATTAAAGCCAGCATCCACGTTAGAATTAAAATGTATAGTGACCGACAACAAAAACGTTGAAAAAGCGATTTTATATTTTAAAAAAGCGGGTGCAGCATACGAAAACTCGCCTTGGAGCATTATTCCAATGGACCGAGTTATCACTACCGAAAATAATTACTCGAACGAATACTCATACGCAATACCGGCTTCATTTATTACAACCGATGGCATAAAATATTATATAGCGGCTAACGATATGAGTCAAAACAAATCTTATTATCCGGCCGAGGGCGAATTAAAACCAGTAACGCTTCTTCCAACCACCTCAGGTTATGTAAGCACAATCAAAGGGCGCGTTGTCATAACTGGAACAAATACGCCAATATCTGACGCACAAGTTATTTTTTCAGCCGGCGATGGAATTATTGTCAAAACTGACGCTAGCGGTAACTTTATTATTAATGGCCAATTTGCGATCGGTCTATTTTCATTAACGTCTACCAAACTTGGAAAAATTGGCGAAAAGTCTCTGGAAATAACCGCTAGTCAATATGGTACGGAAATAACAGATATTACAATCGAAATGGAGCAACCCAAACTAACAAAAATTGAAATTGAAAAAACTCAAGATCAAATAGGAATGAATCAAAAATACGATTTATCAAAATTGTCTGTAACCGCTTATTACGACAATAACCAATCGAAAACAATTATCCCAAAATGGCTTGTAGATAAAGGGACATTAGAAAATTTAATTTATTCGCCTCTACAACAAATTTATACGGCCACATTAACGGCCACTTATACCGAAAGCGGAATAAACAAAATAACGTATTTAACCTTGAATATCATTAACGATAATGTAAAATCTCTGGGGCAATTATCATTATCTAAAACCGCAGAAACAGTCTTAACCTCATCTTTGACCTATAATCTTGCGCAAGTAAATGCAACCGCTTATTATTCAGATGGTTCAATAAAATCAATAATTCCAACATGGACACTAGCCCAAGGCAACGGAACCATCTCTGGCACGACATATACTTTACCAACATCGGCCGGCACTTCAACTTTAGTGGCCAGCTACACTGAATCAAACGCAACTAAAACCGCAGAACTACTATTAACAATTCAGCAGATAGTTATTCTGCCTACTGTTGCATCACCAACAATTTCACCAGCAGCCGGAACTTATACTGCGCCACAGACATTAACAATTTCGTGTTCAACTTCCGGCGCTACCTTAAAATATACTACAGATGGTTCAACTCCTTCGGCCTCAAACGGTTTAACTTATACGATTCCAATTGCAATCACACAAACAGCGGCAATTAAAATTATAGCCATTAAATCAGGAATGATCGATTCCACGGTTATTTCAGCATCATTTATTATCAATACTCAACCCACCCCGGGGCAAACAATTACTATCGATCTTGGAAATGGTGTTACGCTTGAGATGGTAAAGATACTGGCCGGAACATTTCAGATGGGCAGCCAGGATAATGAACCCGGTAGAAGTTCAGACGAAGGACCAGTTCATACAGTAAATATAACAAATGATTTTTATATTGGAAAATATGAAATAACTCAAGGACAATGGAAAGCAATAATGAGCGGAAATAATCCGAGCTCCGCCAAACTAGGAGACAATTATCCTGTTGAATCAGTTACATGGAATGACTGTCAAAATTTTATAAATAATATTAATACTTATTATTCTAACTACGGTCAATTCAGGTTACCGACCGAGGCTGAGTGGGAATATGCATGCAGAGCATCAACAACAACTCCATACTATTGGGGTTCTACGATTAGTGACAATTATTTTTGGTATAGTGATAATTCAGGAAACACATTACATCCTGTTGGCCAAAAATCACCAAATTCTTTTGGTCTATATGATATGAGCGGAAATGTTTGGGAATGGTGTAATGACTGGTACGGCAATTATGCATCAATTTCCTCAAGCAACCCTTCCGGTCCTGCCTCAGGTACTTATCGAGTTTTTAGAAGTGGAGGATGGAGCAGTGGCGCCTCCCACTGCCGTTCAGCTAAACGCTTCCCTGGAGATCCTGCGTCATCCGGAAGAAGCGGAGGCTTTCGTATTGTACTTCCTTCACTTCAAACACCTGCAGAAAAAGTTGGGATTCCATCAATTTCACCTAATGGCGGTACATTCAACTCGGCACAAGAAATAACAATTATTTCTGCCACATCAGGCGCAACAATCAAATACACAACTGACGGTACAACTCCTTCTGCCACAAATGGGTTAACATACACTTCGCCATTAACGTTATCACAAACTTCAACGATAAAAGCCGTTGCCATTAAAACCGGTATGACCACTTCTGATATTGTAACATCAAACTTTGTAATTCAATCATTGGTAGCGTGGTGGAAATTCGACGAAGGCACTGGAACAAGCGCCCTGGATAGTAGCGGCAATAATTTTACTTGTACAGTTCAAAACCCTCAATGGGCTGATGGAGTTATTGGAAAATGTTTAACTTTTAACGGAAGCAGTACATCGGTTAGAGGTGATGCAAATTCAAAACTGTCTTTGACAAATTTAACATTATCTGCATGGGTTAAACCTACTGGCAACGGAACTAACAATCCTAGAATTGTGGCTGTTGGACCAGCAGGAACAACCGCACAACATTACGTTATGGCTTTAGATGGCGGTGCTAGGGTTGTTGCTTTTGGACGTGAAAGCGTACTTCCACTTCAACCAGTCAATAGTAACACCCCTATAACCAACGACAATAAATGGCATCAAATAACAGTTACTTTTGACGGTAATATTATAAAACATTACATCGACGGAGTACTTGACAAGTCAACAATTTCAACTGTCTCACCCAAACAATTTAGCTCTGTCATCATACAAATTGGTTTTAGCGATAGTGGGGCAGATCGTTTTCAAGGATTAATTGATGATATAAAAATTTACAATTATGCCTTGCCAGAAACCGAAATAACAAATTACTATAATTTATACAAACCTATAGAAAAAATTAGTACTCCGGTTTTAAGCCCAGCAGCAGGAATGTATATATCCACACAACCCATCACGATTTCATGCTCTACAATTGGTGCAACAATAAAATATACAACAGACGGTTCAGAGCCTTCCGCAACCAACGGAATAACCTATTCTGGCCCCTTTACGTTAAATTCTTCACAAACGATCAAAGTCATTGCATATAAAGATGGTCTACTTACTTCCGATGTCCTTTCTATGGCATATAATATTGTAGACGTAAGCACACCCAAAATCATATTTGATCCAACTTTTGATGGTAATAATGAGTTATATATGATCAATATAGATGGTACAAATAAAATTAGATTAACAAATAATAACTATATTGATCAATTAAATACTCAAATATTAAAACACAATAAAATTGTATTCTGGTCTAATAGAGATGGAAATTTAGAAATATATACTTGCGATTTAGCCGGCAACAATGTTATAAGACTCACAGTAAACAGCTCAGATGATATGCATCCTTCATTTTCACCAGACGGAAGTCAAATAATTTTTCAAACCCAAAGAAGCGGAAATTGGGAAATATACATGATGAATGAAGATGGTACAAATCAGAGAAAAATAACCGCAGGTATTTGTCCGGCATTTTCAGAAGACGGAACCAAAATAATTTTTTCAAACGTTACGTCTACAGGAAATGAAATATTCACTGCCAATGTTGATGGAAGTAATATTGTCAGAATCACAAACGACGCCTACAATGACTTTCATTCTCAATATTCTAACGATAATTTATTTATATATTTTAATTCTGCGCGTAATGAAGCTAATTATCAAATTTATTCGTTTAACTTGGCAACTCAAAGCATTACGAAACTCACTAATATTAATGCATCATGTTCCAGGCATTATGTATATAATGAAAAAATAATATTTGAAGCAGTTGATTCGAATAGTATTTATACTCTTTATATGATGAATAAAGACGGAAGTAATCTTCAAGTAATCGTTACCGATCCAAAAATAATTGGAAAAGTACAAACACCATTAATTTCTGTAGCCTCTGGGACATATTCTGCGATACAACAAATCTTAGTTACTTGCTCAACAGCCGACAGTATTATCAAATACACGACTGACGGATCAGCGCCTTCAGCTGCTAACGGTATGACGTATAGCTCTGCGATAACAGTTGCAGAAACTACAACTCTGAAGGTTGTTGCAATTAAAACAAACATGACTGATTCTGACTTAGCAAGTGCTACTTACACAATCACTATTCCGCCACAAACCCTTTCACTTGATCTCGGCGATGGCGTTATGCTTGAAATGGCAAAAATTCCAGCAGGGACATTTCAAATGGGTGATGTTGGTGTTACAGATGCAGTGCCCGTACACACTGTAACCATATTGAAAGATTATTACATTGGCAAGTCAGAAATAACACAAGCGCAATGGTTGAAGATATTTGGAAGCTGGCCTGGTACTGCTCCTTCGGCTACATATGCCGTTGGAAATGATTATCCGGCTTATAGCGTTTCTTGGGATGATATATGCAGTACGGGCGGATTTCTTGAAAAAATTAACATTTTAAAACCGAATAGTTATGGTGCTTTCAGGCTGCCGACAGAGGCAGAGTGGGAATATGCGTGTCGCGGAAATACAACTACGGCTTTTTACTGGGGTGATACTATAAATAATGATTACTGCTGGTACAATAGCAATTCGGGAGGCAAAACCCATCCCGTCGGAACCACCTTGGCCGGCTTAAATTCGGCCAATTCATTCGGTTTGTTTGATATGAGTGGAAATGTTTTCGAATGGTGTTCGGACTGGTATGGAACTTATTCAGGCGATTCCGTGACCGATCCGACAGGACCGGCTTCGGGTACAAAGCGAGTGCTTCGGGGTGGCACTTGGGTCAACGCTGCTATATACAACCGCTCCGGGGCTCGTCACTTCGATTTGTCAACATATCGGAGCGCCGGTGTTGGTTTTAGAGTTGTACTTCCTATTAGTCAATAAACCAAATTTCGTAGGCATAAAGACCATATTAATATTTGCTTGACGTTCTCGACAGGGAACTTGAGATTCGCGGCCATAAATTTTGCAGATACGCCGACGATTGCAACATATACGTTAAAAGCGAACGTGCCGGCCGGCGGGTTATGGAAAGTATCAGGGAATTCATTAAGAACCGATTGCGGTTGCGTATCAATAGTGAAAAGAGCACGGTGGCAAATCCGGCCGAGCGAAAATTCTTGGGCTTCACGAGTTACAATAAAACTGACGGCACGGTCGGTATAAAGTTATCTGTGAAATCAAGGGCGAACATGAATATTATGAACGGATTAAGAGCCTTAATCAATATCTGATGAGATGGCTGAATTATTACATGCCGGCGGATATTAAAACGATGCTTAATAATACAGCAAAATGGCTGAGAAAACGCATTCGAATGTGTCTGTGGAAATCATGGAAGAACATCAAATGCAGATACGACAACTTGAGGAGACTTGGACTGGATGATGACACCGCCCGCAAGTTTTCGAATTCGCGTAAAGGCTACTGGCGAATAGCCGGCAGTCATATATTAACAAGAACCGTTACAAATCCGTATATCGCCCTAAACCTCGGCTTGATCGATCCAACGAAATATTATCTGAAACTTCGCAATGTCTGACGAACCGCCGGATGCAGAATGGCACGTCGGCGGTGTGAGAGGACGACCGGCCAATTAATGGC
>CAZEAL010000133.1:0-4517 GCA_964510265.1 uncultured Candidatus Saccharibacteria bacterium | reverse complement strand
GCAGTTAAAATACCTTCAGCTAACATAACGTCAAAAATATTTGCAATTTCAATTCCAAAATGATGCTTTAAAAACCCATAATCAAATTTTCCATTCTGCATTAATTTAATTGTTTTGGGATTTTCTATTAAAGCTTTAAACCTTCCATTTTCTTTCAAATGTAAAACTCTTGTGTCAAAAATATATGTAAAATCAGGCGTACCAATTTGTATAAGGAGAACTTTACATGTATAGGGATCAAAACCCGTTGATTCTGTATCAATTGCGATTATCGGTTCCTTTTCAAGCTTTTCAAGCGCTTCTTCAACATCAGAATCCTCGGTTATATATTTATATTTTGGATTTTTTGGATCAAACTTCAATTCCACAGTTACATAATACCAGACTTTATTTTATTCAGAAGATTTAATGTTTTTACTTATAATTTTATAAATAAATCACTTGTTGATTTCATTAATAAGTAGATTTCTTACAGTCTCGGGGTCTGCCTGTCCTTTCGTAAGTTTCATAACCTGTCCGACCAAATATTCGATTGCTGATTTTTTACCACCTTTAATGTCGTTAATTATTTTTACGTTGTTTTTTACTACTTCCTCCAAATAACCTTTTAGTATATCTTCATGTATAACTCTGGAAGTACTCATATTTAACAATTTTTCGAATTCTTTAAAAGTTAGATCTCTGGATTCTTTCTTGTTTAACAATAAGTTTGCTGTTTTTACAGGATCAGAACCATTAGAAACATGAGATTCAAATTGAACCAGAAGATCGTGTAACCAGCTAGTTGACAACATATTGGCAGTATTTACTGTTAATCCATACTTTGTCATTAACCGTTGCTTTTTTTGCCATGGAAGCTCCGGTAACAAATCTCGTATACTTTTAATATATTCATTATCAAAGTAGAGTAGGGGAATATCGGGTTCCGGAAAGTATCTATAATCATGCTCTTCTTCTTTAACCCTTTGCGATTTTGTCATTCCTAAATTTTCATCCCATCCCCTGTTCTCTTGATTAACGACATCACCTTTCTGAAGTATTTCCGACTGTCTTTTTACTTCGGCTTTTATAGCTTTTTCCATAAATTTAAAAGAATTTATATTTTTAATTTCAACTTTATACTCCGGGAGTACGTCGTTATTTTCCATATCTTCTGTCCTTAGTGATATATTAGCTTCAAGCCTCATTTGTCCCTTTTCCATGTCAGCGTCTCCTATTCCCAATGTTACAATTAAATCCTGTATTTTCTTGCTAAATTCCACAGCCCCATCGATTGTTTTAAATACAGGTTTAGTGACTATTTCGACCAAAGGCATACCTGATTTATTAAAATCTATTAAAGTTTTTCCTTTTTCGTGAAATGATTTTGCGGTATCTTCTTCCAAGTGAATTCTTTCCAAAACAACTGAATTTCCAGAATCAAGTTCAAGCCTGCCCCCCAAACATAGAGGTTGTTTATACTGACTTATTTGGAATCCTTTGGGAAGATCAGGATAAAAATAGTGTTTTCGATCAAATCGGGATTCTTTATTTAAAGTACTATTCAACGCCAATCCTAACACTTGAGTTTTCTTGATTGCCTCAAAATTAGGCACAGGCAGAGCTCCTGGAAGACCTAAACAGACCGGGCACACTCGAGTATTAGGTTCGATTCCATAAATATCAGTAGTACAACCACAAAACATTTTTGTTTCGGTCTTTAAATGTACATGTATTTCTAATCCCAATACCAATTTATATTCATTCATATAATTGCTCTTGTATATGCATTAATAATTTAAATTTCTAAGCACTACATGAGAAAGAAAGTTATCACCTTCAACTGAAAGCATATATGAAACAATTTTTGCAACTTCTTCAGGCTCTATGGCTTTTTGAACATCTCGCAGTTTCCCTGCTTTTTCAAATAAAGCTGTATTCATTAACGATGGATGCAAGCTAAGAACTTTTATTTTATATTTAGATACTTCCTGTCTCAAGCACTCAGTAAAACCAGTTAAAGCCCATTTACTTGAATCGTAAACGGTTCTCTCCGGTTTTGTGGTAATTCCTGAAACCGAATTTACAATTAATATAGTTCCGGATTGATTTTTAATCATTATCGGTAGCACTGCTCTTGTCATATAAATTACACCAAGGGTATTAATTTCAAAAACTTTCTTTATATAGCTGGGTTCATTTGTTTCTAACGGACCTTGTATCCAGACTCCCGCATTGTTTATTAATATATCTATTCTTCCGTATTTCTCTAAAATGTATTTTACGGTTTCATCAATTTGGGTATAATCTGAAACATCACAAACATGAAAATCCAGATTTAATTCTTCCGCAGTGCTTTTTAATTCACTTTCATTTTCAGAGGTTATTATTATTTGATACTTATTTCTTAATTCCGACGCAAGTGCCTTACCTAAACCACGGCTCGCTCCTGTAATTAAAACAACATATTTTCCATTCATAAAATTATTCCTTTAATTAATTTATTTACACTTTAACCTTTAAAAGCCTTAAAGCCATTCTAAACGTCTCAACTGCCTCGGTTACAACATAATAAGGCGGCTCGTACGCAGCCTCATGAACTAAATTGTTTCGTATCTTATGAGCTTCCCAAATTTTGTTGTAAATATTTTTCTCAAACCTGTCTTTTGCGTTTTTTAACCTCTCCCCCATCGTTTCACCTTCAAAAATATCTTTCATAGCTTGGTCCAAACTCCTATCCGCAGATATTAATGCTTGTCTAAGCTGACTTGGAGATCTTAGTCTCAACAATTCGTCTATTTTTATCCAATCAGTTTTTATTCTATCCTCTGTTGGCTGTGACACAGAGTACCGGTGGTAGCCTACTGTAAGTCCCAATAATTTTTTAATTAAATTAAGCATATAATATTATTTTAAATTTTTTAGAAATCATAAATTCTTAAAGTTCAGGAAATTTCTTGTGGAAATCCGTAACCTCCTGAAAAGCGTAAGCCGCTCCCATAACTTTTGTTTCTGCCAATTGTTCACCTATAATTTGAATACCAACCGGCATTCCTTCAGAGAATCCTCCCGGTATTGCGATAACGCAAAGTCCTGCCATTGAACCCGGTGTCTGCATTGTATCAGTTAATTCTCCGTATAAATCCTCTTTTGCCCCGATTTTATAAGCAATGCTTGGCATGGTCGGACCGACTATTAAATCAACTTTCTCAAAGGCTCTTTTAAAATCTTCGATAATTAAAGTTCTCACCTTTTGTGCCTTTGAGTAGTAAGCATCATAATATCCGGAACTTAATGCATATGAACCCAGCATCATTCTTTTTCTGGCTTCAAATCCAAAATGATCTCTGGTATGCCCAAAACGTATTCCGTCAAAACGCGCCAGATTAGAGGAAACTTCAGACCTTTGAATAATAGTGTAAATTGCTAAAGAATATTTAAAATCCAGTAAATCTATATCAATAATCTCAGCACCATTCTCTTTTAAAATATCAATGCTTTTCAGCACAGCATTTTTCACACCGGTTTCAAATTCAGCATCAAAATAAGATCTTGGTTTTCCGATTTTCAATCCTTTTAAACTTACTTTTTTAATTTCATTCAAATAATGAGGGACTTCCTCATATGAAGTTGTGGCATCATACGGATCTTTTCCCGCAATTATTTTTAACACTAAAGCAGCATCCGCCACGGTTTTTGTCATTGGTCCAGGAGAATCAGTTGAAGATGCCATAGCAATTAATCCATACCTGCTTACTCTTCCATATGTCGGTTTTAATCCGGTTATTCCCGACCATGAAGCGGGACATCTTATGCTTCCACCTGTATCCGATCCAATTGCAAAAATACACATGTTAGCTGAAACTGCTGCTGCCGATCCACCAGAAGAACCGCCCGGCACTCTTTCCGTATCCCAGGGATTGTGTGTAGTAAAAAAATCAGAAGTTTCGGTAGATGCACCATGTGCAAAGGCATCCATATTAGTTTTACCTAAAATAACAGCCCCCGCCTCCTCTAATCTTTTAGTTACGGTAGACTCGTAAGGAGGAATATATCCTTTTAAAATATTTGAAGAAGCGGTAGTTTCAATGCCTAAAGTATTAAAGTTGTCTTTGCAGGCATAGGGAATTCCCAATAATGGTTTTTCATCAAAAGCTTTCTCACCATTTAATCTTATTTCTTTGTCAGCATTTTCTGCCTTTTCTCTAGCTATTTTATCAGTAACAGTTAAAAATGCTTTTATATTTGGATCATGTTTTTTAATTGCTAAAAGACAGGCTTCAATAAGATCTAAACTTTTAAATTCACGTTTCTTCAAACCTTTTATTGATTGTAAAACTGTTAATTCATTTAATTTTTTCATTTACTTACTATTCTCGATCAAAAACACCTTTAGTAATTATTAAACCATCCATAGTTTCTTTAGCATTGGACAACACGGCTTTTCTTGTTAATGTTGCTTTATTTCCTTTTATCAAGAATACATTTTTCTCACCCGTCACATGAGAAGTTTCTTTAACCTTACTGGTATCAAGTTC
>CAZEAL010000132.1:0-6506 GCA_964510265.1 uncultured Candidatus Saccharibacteria bacterium | reverse complement strand
ACACCGTTTATTACCGGAGTTAAAGCGGCCCTATAATTTTCTCCTGTAAAATCTCCGGCAACGTCTCCGTTGCTGTTATCACTGTTGTTGTCACCATCTCCGTTGGAGTTTGTATCTTCAACATTATTGTCATCGTTGTTATTGTTATTCCCATCTCCATTATCTTCATCGCCGTTGCCTCCGCCTCCGATTCCGCCTCCGTTATCATCTCCGCCACCATCTCCATCACCGTCTCCGTCACCGCCATCTTCATCGCAAGTTGAACTTACATCTAAATCGGTGCTATTAAAGGGGAACTGTTGAAAATTACCTTCGCTGTCTATAAATTCAACCCTACTGTCGGGATAGGAATCTATAACCTGAATATCACCTACACTAGTGGGAGTTATTTGATATGAAAATGTCCTGGTTTCACCTGCGGTAAGAACACCGACTTCCCAAATAATTTGGGTTTTGCCATTTACCAGTGTATTCACGGCCGCAGGCACGGGATTAAATGATCCCGGAACTATATTGAATTCGGGTCTTAATATATCTACAACTTCCGCGTCTGTTATTACAACGTTTGTAACTGTTTCAGAAATAGCTTCAAACGCAGCAATCAAGTCACCAGGCTCTGTAGCTTCAAAGCTTTCTCCGCCTGTTTTAGCCGCAATATTTTGCAATAAGTCCCTGTCGTAATTTGTTTCTCCGGCGGCAATTGTATAAATAATAATATTTTCGTTGTCGGCGTCGTCGGCAGCCTCTAATGCCTGAAGTTTCGCGTATGCTTTATCTTCTTTTCCGTTATTTAAAGGCCTATTTACTCCTCCATCTGAAACTAAAATAATAAATTTAACTGCCTCACCTCTGGCTCTGGAAGAAGTCAGTTCATCGGTTGCTTCATTTATAGCATCTTCAATATTCGTATAATCCGAGAAAGAATCATGATAATAACCATTAATAGTGTCTTTAATAGGGTGATAATTATTTTTTAATTTTTCCTGAAGCTCCGCATTGGTTGAAAATCTTACCAGACCCAAATTATCATAAGCCGGATCGCGCTCGTCGATAAAACTTACAGCAGCCGCCTGGGCTTCGTCCATTCTGCCGTCCTTATATTCGAACATGCTATAGGAATGATCCATAACCAGTATAATATCCATCTTTTTTCTAACAGTAGCCTGTTCGTCACTTACCTTTACTTCCAGATTTACCGTAGAAGACTCACAAAGTCTGATATTCCATGGATCAAGGGTCTTATTAGTTGTTATTAGTGAATCGTTATTTTGGGCATGAGCATAGTTAACCGAAACTAGGCTTAATGCCAGCATTAATATAGGATATATTAGTAGTTTATCTTTATTCATTTTTAGTTTAGGAGCAGGGCTTTCCCTTCGGTAAATACTACTATCGTGATTGGTTTATATCATATTATGGGTTGCGGTGTCAAAGCCTTTATACGGTTTATACTAATCACTATAAGTCTTCTATGGTGTTTTGATTTATTCCGGTTTCTGTTGTAATAAGCTTGCAATCAACATCAACCTATAGGAGGATGGCCATGTGCCTGGAAACCGGAGTTTTAGTTACAACTATCGTGGAATTGGGTCCAAAAACCGTAACCACGACGGTTCCGGTACCCAACTCGTCGGACTTCGCTGGGGCAGCAAGAGCGCTGGAAACCGCAATCAAATACTCACCGCCGACACCAAAATCGATGCTTGTTACATCAGTGTCACTCATTTGCCCAAAGTGTGCGGAAGTCGTTGTTTCCTACACTTTGTGTTGGAAAGTAGAAACGGGCAAAGGCAGTCCGGAGTGGGCGGAGGAATTCACAACGCTTGAAACCACACTGAAAGCAGTTCTCAGGACCGCCTGATTACATCAGGGGTCGGGTTCGTCTCCATCGGAGATAGAATCCCTATAAACAAAGACAAAATCCACTTCGTCCGAGTTTATAGCTGCACCATTTGTTCATTTGTAAAAGTGGATAAATGCTGCAGGAATCAAGATTAGTCTATTAAATCACCCAAAACTTCAAAGGTACCGTCACTAAAGTCTTCCGCCGTTAAGCCGTTACCGTCAACAGCAACAACTTTTATTTTCAGGTCATTTCTTCCGGCCAGACTTTCCGGAACAATCCAATGATAAGAGCTATCATTCTCCTCCGTGTTGACTATAGTCAGTAACAATTCGTCACCATATAACAAAACGTCTACTTTTACTTGGTCATCTTTATCGTGGTGTGTGGTTTTAACTTTCCATTTAACATTAACTTTCTCACCGACTTCGTAACTTTCTCCTCCGTTTGGTGATTTCACTTCTACAAAAGGAAGTATCCAATAACCAAGCGAAATATTATTATCTTCTATTTTTTCGTTGTCCGTAGACTTAGGGTCATCTTTCTTCAAAGCTTCGCTTTCTGCTAAAACTATATCATCCCACTTGCACTCATCGCCCTGTTCGTTTTTATCTATTTCATCCGAAATAGACGGAAACATTTTTACAAATATGCTACTGTTGGCACCCAAAATATCATCAGCCAAAATACTTGATAATAGAAGTTTGTGTTTTTTACCTTTCAGTTCTTCCATAGCACCTTCGAAAATACTTATAAAAGCTCCATTTTCAGATTCGGTAGACTCCGTAGATTCAGATGACTCGGATACTCCGATCTTAATGTCCAATCTTTCACAGACATCCCCGTCAAGCTTGTCAAAATATAAAAATATTTTGGCCGGTTCAATACTTTTGTTGAAAACTTCAAAACTTCCCGGATCCAAATCATCTTCCGGCTCTACATCGTCAAGATTAAATGCTTTATTTATGAGGTTTTTGACGTCGATATCGAGTTCGGATGCAAGGACGGTTAAACCAAAGGAGAGTGTAACGGAATCCGAGAATAGACTGAAAGCACTAGAAGTTAGAACTGTTAGTGTTACCATCAATATTAAAATTCCACTTATTATTTTTTTCATTAAATTAAACTATTAATAGACTCCTTGGAATATTTGGCAACTAACTGCAAACTCCTTTTTTCAATTTCTTCTTCAATGCCTTCTTTTATTTTTCTTATTTGCAAGACAATCAAAACCATAGAGGGTACGCCTATTAACAGCACAAATCCTTTTACCGATTTAACATAAAGCGATATGTGCCCCAAGTATGGAAGTGAAAACAAAACTTTCCCCTTAATTTTCGATGCTGTTAAACTCCAACTATCATTTGTTTTATTATTATCTCCTTTTGTAATAAATTTATTGTCAGTTGTATCTACCAGTCTATGAACTATTGTATCTTTTAAGTTCATAGGAGATTCAAATGCCACAATAGAGCCTGGTTCCAAGTTTGAAGGATTGACCTTTTTTACAATAGAAATCGATCCTTTATGAATTGTGGGTTCCATCGAACCGGAAATTATAATAAAAGAAGAAATACCTAGGTTAACCGGAAGGATGGGCAAAATCAAAACAAAAATAAGAACCAGAAAGACCAAAAATATTTCCCATTCAATTACCTTTAAAATTGTTTTAATAATAGATTTATTCATTCAATCGGAAGCACAAAAACATTAATTTTGTGCTCCCTCAAAAGAAATAATCTATATTGTTATAATTCTATGGTCCTAATATCTGTTCCCCTGTAACCTCGAATTCCAAGTCAGTTATCTCTTGACCAGCAACTGAGTTTGGAGCATCACTCGGAACTTTACACCTCAATACCAATTGTTCTTCTGAACTGCTATTTAACGGATCACCCGGAAGATCCTGTGAAGCTAACCAGGTATTTAGAGTTTTCCATCCAGAGCTTACAGCTGTATCTACGCTTTCTGGATCACCACCTTGTAGATAGACAACACATTCAACTTCATCTTTTAGTGCTGTCCAATCTTCTGATGGGGTGGGTACAACCGGTATTTTTCCAGTTAACGAAAAATCTAAGTTACCTGTAGAGTTATTCCTAAGTTCAAACAACACTTCATCAAATTCTCCCGGTACAAGTGTGTCAAAAAAAGATCCTGCAATATTTACTTCTTGCAAAAATGATTCTCCCCCAGTAAGTTTGATAAGCAAGTCTGGTGAACCAACTGACAATGCAAGATTAGTTAAACTTGCTGCATCATTAAATTGTGCAACAGCTGCACCAACTACCAAACCAACTACTACAGTCAGTCCTAATAAGCCAGAAACAACTTTGTTCATAAATTTTTCACCTCCTTCATATGTTTAACAATTTTTTATTAAAATTATTTTTCGGAGTTATAAAAATATAGTGTAATAATAAGGAACAATATCTAAATAAGGTTAGGGCAGTTATCATTGTATATTTCCAATTTCAGACTATAAATTTTTAATTGAATTGTCAATAGTATTTCACTATCTTCTAATGAAAAGCGTCAAATCCGCGGTATCTACAAGCACACCATTTTTATCGAAAGCTCTGAATAAAACTTTATATGGTCCGTCTTCGTTCCAGTTCCACGAATCAAAATTCACTTTTGACTGCTTGTATATACTTGAATTTTCCATTATTACTTCCGGCTTTCCATCTACGCTGTAAGTTGCTACATAATTACTTGGTTTTATATTTTTAATATATATCTTAAGTTTTTTCTCTCCGGAAATTTTTGAACCATCTTCAGGTGAGAAAATAACTATTTCACCTGTAAATAACGGTATTTCTTCAATGTCCTGCACAGGTGTAGGGGTGGGTGTGGGAGTTGTAGTTGGCGTTGGAGTGGGCGTAATTGTCGGCTCCACTGTCGGTGTAGGTGAAGGTGTGGGTGTCGGAGTCGCAGTGGGGGTAGGTGTTAGCGTAGGAGTAGGCGATAGTGTCGGTGTTGGCGTGGGCGTCGGCACATTAACAGTACTCAAAAAGTAATTCTTTAACACAGCCTCCGCAGGCTTGAGCTGAGGGGGATAATCATTTTGCGGTGTGCTGGCAGCACGTGATTCAGGTTTCCAATCCCACAAATTTACTCCAAAAAAGTAGTCTTTGCCTTTCCAAAATTCAAACAGAGCTGTATACAAATCAACCTGCTCCTGATAATCCACAGGTGAAGAAGAATCATAATTTCCAGGTTCAATTGCTGCTCCGTCCGCGCTTCTATACCCTATTTCGGAAAATATAATAGGCTTATTTAATTTATTATAGGCGGGTAAAACAAAATTGGTTTCTATTTTCTGCCATTCGGTCAAAAGCGAGGAAACTGTGGGTGTTTTTGTGGTGGACAATCTTTTATACATTGATATCCCTACAATATCTAAAGCATCCCAAAACGGCAGACCTATTTCTTCGTAGGTACTGTTGCTGGCATTCGCGCTGTATGTGAGTTTTCCGGAATAAACTGCCCTGACCGAACTGATAATATCTCTCCAATACGGTTCATTGGACAGGTTGGAAGTTAATTTATAAAGCTCCGCTCCTATACAAAGTTGTTCAGCACCTGTTGCCTGCGCAATATTGGCATATCCCAAAATCATTTTTTTATAATTGGCAAAAAATGTAGCTTTGTTGGAAGGGTCTAAATTAGCTCTCCATCTTCCGCTGCTTATATCAAGATGAGGTTTGATCATCACTTTCAAACCAAGCGAATGGGCTTTATTAATAGTGTATGTTACTAAGGAATCGATTGGAGTTCTTGATTTTCTGTCTACATTTGAAGAGGTAGTGCTGTCGGTGATCCATCCCGGTGAAATAGTCATAAAGTTGGCGCCTGTCTCTTTTATTTTGACCAAGGACGCGTCAACATCCGAATTTGTTTCGTTTATTAAATGGAAAGTTACTCCTTTTTGCCAGTCAGGAGAGGAAATATCCGCGTAAACGGTTCCACTGAACAACAAACTTATAGCGGATAAAACTAAAAGGAAAACTGAAAAGTGTAGGACAGGTAAATACCCTTTTCGCATTTAGTAATATTACTATAAGCATAAGACTATTGCAATTTGTAATTAATAATATTCGCCCTGATAAACGTGTATCCACACATCTTTGGAAAACTGCTGCTTATCGAGTTTTGTAAAGCTATTGTCAAAATACATTTTCACTAAGTCGGATCCCTCTAAACCGGATGTTAATACTAAAAACATTCTTTGATGCCCCCTCCTCAAAGTTTCGGTATCATTTTGAACACGTTCAATTGTTGTCTGGGGAATTCCTCCTTTTTTCTTATTCCAAATAGGCATGGTTGAAACTCTGGTATTCCCGTTATAGTAGTATTGAAAGGGATAAATTATATAAGGCGGGGATACTATTACAATATCCCTGGGAGTTGCGTTAGCGGTCACATATGCCACCGCATCTCTGTAATTTTCTCTGGCCGGATTTTCAGTACTTGTAAACTGCACGTGTATTGCCAGTGCAATAATAACAAGATAAGAAAATATAAATAAAAATTTTATTTTCCCTCTTAGCTCAACAATGTACCAGGAAATAAAAATAAAGAACATCGGAGTCGCGGGCATAAGGTATCTGGTTAAGTACATTGGCTTGTACACAATACTTACAAAATAAACAAGGGATAT
>CAZEAL010000131.1:0-9089 GCA_964510265.1 uncultured Candidatus Saccharibacteria bacterium | reverse complement strand
TATGGATATTTTTTTAGCTGAACTGAATACCTTTTTATTACCACTTTTAGTTGTTAATTTTTTGGTAGGAATTTCGGGATTTCCGGTAATTTCTCATATATTCAGCAAATTCAATGATAAAGGTTATGCGTTTTCCCATATTTTAAGTTTGGTTATAATATCATTTTTTGCGTTTGTATTATCTTCTGTTTTTGGGTTGCGGAGTACATATATTTATATTTCTTTTGCAGTTTGGTTTTTACTAAATGCCCTGGTGTTTTATAAGACAAAACTACCTGTTATCAACAAGCAGATGTTATTAAATATATTTTTCAGCCAGTTAGTATTTATTGCATTTGCGCTTCTTTGGTATTTCGTACGTAGCCACGAACCGGAAGTATACTCGATTGAAAGATTTATGGATTTCGGTTTCATTAAATCTCTGTTCGAATCTCCCACTCTTCCCCCGAACGATGTTTGGCTGGCCGGTCATTCGGTTAACTATTATTATTTCGGGCATTTTATTTCTTATGTATTTTTAAATCTGATGCGTATGAATCCGCTCCCAGGATTTTTTGTTCTGGTTGTTTGGATGTTCGGAATCTTAGGGATGTGTTTGTACAGTTTAGGAAAAAATCTATTTTCATTTATGTTTCCGGAAGGAAGAAATTTAGTTTCTACTATTGCAGGTATACTGACCGTATTTTTTGTACAATTTTCCGGCACTTTATTTTCGGTTAGATGGATCTTAAAGGTCGGCTCGTCTCCATGGTACCCCGACCCCACCAGATTTATTGACAATACTATCACCGAGATGCCAATTTATTCGTTTTTGGTTTCCGATTTACACGCTCATGTGTGGGGGCTGCTTCTTGGCACTGTCTATTTGGCAGTAATATTATCTCTTTTTATAGAAGAAAATAAACGGAAAAGTTTAATGTTTCCGGTAATTTTTGGTATTTTAATGGGAATTTCTTTTATGACTAACTCATGGGATGTTTTGACCTTAGGTGCCTTTTCATGTTTCGCATTTATTTATTTGGAACAGGACAAGAGGAAAGCGGTGTTAAGGATTTTAGCTTCTTTCTTAATTGCATTGGGAATTTCTTCTATATGGAAAAGGGATTTTTTAACCCCCACATTAGGCCTCGGGGTAGTCAAATCACCCAGTGTTGCCTGGAAATGGTTGTTGTATTGGGGTCATTTTGCAGCAATCTTGGTTACGTTCAATTTCTTTCTTTATAGGAGAAAACTTATTGAAAAAAGCAGAACTCAGACAACCGGATTTGTTAAAATGCTGACCTTTATGGGAGTGGTCTTCCTTGCATTTATGGAAATATTCTATATGAAAGATATTATGTTTCAGGGGGAATGGTTCAGAGCAAATACGGTGTTTAAAATAAGTATGCAAGTTTGGGTTTGGCTGGGAGTAGGTTCAGGACTTGCCTTTACTTACCTTTTCTTTTTGTTCCGAAACGGTATAAGCGGGTTTTTCATTAAAGGGATATTATTGGTGATGCTTTTAATTTTGGCTTATTATCCGGTATATGCAGTTAAACAGTCGATGATTGACGGTAAAAAGTATACCGGGTTAAATTACGGACTGAATTGGATGGAGAAGAAATACCCGAATGATTATTCAGCTATATTATTTATGGAACAATATTACAAAAAGACTGCATACGCTGAAGGCAGGCAACAGCCTGTAATAATTGAGGCAGTCGGAGAAAGTTATCAGGATGGTAATTTTTATTCAACTTTTCTGGGATGGCCTACAATTTTAGGCTGGCCCGGCCATGAATGGACATGGAGAAATAACGTGGAAGAAATAGATTCGAGAAGAAAAGAAGTTGATCAAATTTATAAGAGTAACGACGAGGAAATTATAAGCGAGATACTTGATAAATATGACATAACTTATATATTTATTGGGGATTTTGAAAGAATCAGATACAGTTTTGATCTAAATATCCAGACAATAGAAAAACTGACGGAAATTGTTTATCAAAATGATTCGGTAAGTGTATATAAAGTTAAGAACCCTGTCTAAATACTTATTCCGATTTTTTGCCGGCACTTTTTACGAGTTTTTCAAATCCTTTAGGGTCGTTTACAGCCATTTCGGCCAATTGCTTTCTGTCTAATTCTATATTGGATTTCTTAAGGTAATTTACAAATCGGCTGTATTTTATTCCTTGGTCTGATAATGCACCGTTTATTCTGGCAATCCATAATTTTCTTAAATCTCTTCTTCGTTGTTTTCGACCTTCAAATGCGTGCTTTCCAGCGCGTAATACTGCTTCGTTGGCACGCTTAAATAGTCTGTGCCTGGAACCTCTGTAACCTTTTGCCATTTTTAATATTTTTTTATGTATTCTGTGTCCTCTTGGACCGCCTTTAACTCTTGGCATATTTTCTCCTTATAAAATTCTTTTTCCGGCTTTAGCAAGTAACTTTTTAAAAACTTTTGAGTGGCCTTTATCATGCATAGTAAGTACTTTTTTCTTTCTTAGTTTTCTTGAATTGCTCATTTTCACCTTTAAATGGGCATTTCTGTTTTGTTTTTTAAGTATCTTTCCTCCTTTTGTTATTTTTATTCGTTTTATTAATGTCTTTTTTGTTTTTAATTTTGGCATAATTTTGTTAAATATTACTTTGCTCTAACAAAATAATCTCATATCTTGCTGAAAGTCGCGGATATAATATTCCCGTTTCTTCTTGGTTCGTTTTCAGGTTTTGCTACGTCTGCGAGTTCTTCCCTAAATCTTTCTATTTTCTCGAATGCAAGAGCAGGGTATTCAGCTTCCCTGCCTTTTAATTTAACCGAAATCTTAACTCTATTTCCGTCCTTAATGAACTCTTTTGATCGCTCCACTCTGACAGTTATATCCCCTTCTCCTATAGTCGGCCCGAACACGAATTCCTTTAGTTCACTCTTTTTTGCTTTGGCTTTTACAGCCGAAGATTTTTTTCTCTCTTCATAAAGAAACTTATTGTATTCAAGAATCTTTGCAACCGGCGGGTTTGCCTGTTCTGATATTAATACAAGATCGAGTTCATTTTCCCTAGCCAGCTTGAGTGCGTCCGCAGTGCTCATTACACCTAAATTTTCCCCGTTACCCATGATTACTCTAAGTTGGGGTGCTCTTATTCTTTCGTTGATTCTGTAATAATCTCTTATAATCTATACCTCCGTTTTAGCATTTCGGCTTACGTAAATTACCATAAATTAAGGCTTTTGGTCAAATATATACCCTCTATTTTGTTTAGCACTTCCATTACGGGTTTGGCCTTCAAATCTTCGCCGGTTCTAAGTCTTACGCTGACTTCGTTGTTTTGCACTTCCCTATCCCCTACTACAAGCATGTAAGGTGTTTTTTGCAGCTGCGCGTCCCGGATTTTTGCCTGCATTGTCTCGCTTCGATCGTCAACTTCGGCTCTTAAGCTTCTTTCTACAAACATATTCTGGAGTTTTAATGCATAATCATGTTGTTTATCTGAAATAGGTATTATTTGCACTTGAACAGGCGAAAGCCAAACAGGAAACGCTCCTCCGAAATGTTCGATTAAAAATCCGATAAATCGCTCGTGAGAACCTAAAGGTGCTCTGTGAATCACCGCACATAATTTCTTTGAACCGTCTTGATCCGTATACTCCAGATTGAATCTTTGAGGCATAAATAAATCAAGCTGATTAGTTGAAATAGCAAACTCTCTGCCGATTGAGGAACGGATTGTGAAATCGGTTTTCGGACCATAAAATGCCGCACCACCAACATCGTCAACAGATCTTATACCGGATCTTTTGCAGGCTTTTCTCATTAATTCTTCGGCTTTATCCCAAGTAGCTTTATCTCCGTGGTATTTATCTTTCTTATTGGGATCAGGCAGACCGAAAGCGATATAATAATCGTCTTTTGTTAGTCCGAGGGTATTGTAATAATACTCGTGAAGTTCAAGTACTTTCAAAAACTCATCCTCCGCCTGTTCTAAAGTGCAATATATATGTGCGTCGTTTTGTTGAATTGCTCTAACGCGCATTAGTCCAAATAGCGTACCGGATTGTTCGAATCTGTAAACCATTCCGTATTCGGCAAATCTTATAGGCAGATCTTTATATGATCTGGGTTTAGATTTAAATATCATATGGTGGTGAGGGCAGTTCATACCTTTCAGAAAATATTCCTCACCTTCTATATCCATCGGATTGTACATATCGTCCCGGTAATAAGGTAAATGTCCGGAAATTTCAAATAAAGTGTGTTTAGCAATATGGGGTGTAGCAACTCTGACATATCCCAATTTTTTCTCAGTTTCTTTTGCCCAATTTTCCAATTCTTCTCTTATCACATTTCCTTTGGGCGTCCACAGAGGCAGTCCCGGACCTACTTCCTCGGAGAAAGTGAATAACTCAAGTTCCTGCCCTAGCTTTCGGTGGTCGCGCTTTTTCTGCTCCTCTAAGTTATTTAAGTACTTATCAAGTTTTTCTTGAGAATCAAAAGCAGTCCCATAAATTCTTTTAAGCATTTTGTTTTTTTCGTCCCCGTGCCAATAAGCACCCGCAACACTTAGTAATTTGAATGGGCCGATCTTTCCTGTTGATTCAACGTGCGGGCCTGCGCATAAGTCTACGTCTGAACCGTCTGCATATGGTTTGCCGGTCCAATAAATTGAGAGTTTTTCTCCTTTTTGTGCCGCTATATCAATCCATTCCTGTTTGTAAACGTTATCTTTGAATAGCTTTCTAGCATTTTCCGGCGTAATTTCTTCTCTAACAATTGGTAAATTTGCTTCAATCAATTCTTTAATCTTCTTCTCTATTTTTGGAAAATCTTCTTCAGAAACTTTTCCGTTATAATCAAAGTCTAAATAAAATCCCTCTGCTGTTGCCGGACCCATTGCTCTTCTTGCTCCCGGAAACAATTGCTCAACTGCCCAATGCAGCAAATGCTCACAACTATGTCTCATGGGCATGAGTGGATCGTTTTTAAGTTCTTCTTTCATTTTAGACATGAGTTTTAACCTTTCAATTTAATATTAATGGAAATATGAAATTTAAGCACGTGTTTCTACCCCACCAATGGGGTTGTAGTAATTACGGTTACAAGATCTGGATTAAAATATTTGTGCGACACCCTATTTTTATACATCTTTATACTTTTATCGTCAATATACTCAAAACCTCAGTACTTCCTGCTTAACTTCTATTTCTTCTACATTTAAAAATTTAACGCGTTTTGCCAAAACAATTATCCCGTCAATTAAAAGCGTAAATAAAAAGTAGGAAATTCCAAAGACGAAATGAAAAAATGCGAAAGTTATTATAGATAATGCGGGAGGTATAAATTGTTTATACGGCTCGATCCAGCCCATAATTTGAGTAACTAAATTGGCTTTTATTTGCGTGTCTGTATCTAAAATAGCGCTATTATTTAAATAAGGACTTAAATCCAGACCGTATTGTTCCTTTATAACTCTTAAATCTTCCTGCAGATTCTGTGCGCCCTGCATTTCTTTTAACTGTTGTTCAATCAGCGGTTTGGCAATTTCTCCGTACTGTTGGTCGACAAACTCACTTACTCTGGTTTTGAGTAAAATCGAATTTAAATCCGCATAGTTTTGATAAGTATATACTCCGGCCAGAATGGCAAAAATAAATCCCGTAGTTCTATTAATATTTCTAAATATCAGGCGGGGATGAAACTTAAGTAATATTTTTTTAAATCTGTCCGTTAAATACACACTTTCCACGAGTAGTAGAAAGCTTATAATAGTAATTACGAACCAATACTTAAATCCGGAATTAATTAAACCTACCGTTAATCCTAATGAGACAGGAACGGGAACCAGTAAGTAATGCTCCCACTTTTCCCATGCCCCTATTGTTAAAACCTGGGCTATATAAATCAGAATTATCAAAGTACATATGAATGTAAAACTTTCAATCGTGGGAAATAAAATGTTTTGATTCCTGATCATTTCCATTAGGAAAATTGAATGCAAAGTCGATTCTAAAAGCAAAAGTATAAACAGAAATATAGTTTTTATGTAATGAGTGCTGTGTTTTTGCATAATTATGATCTATGGTGGGCTCCAGAGGATTTGAACCTCTGACCTCTTCAATGTCACTGAAGCGCTCTAACCAGCTGAGCTAGGAGCCCGCAATTGGAAACTATTATAGCATTGCTATTCTAGCTTCAATCTAAACAATTTAGAAATGGAACTTAATTTTATGTTGTATTCGAAAGAATGTTTGATGGCAGATTTACTTTCTTGGATCCATTACTTTGTCGATCAGTCCGTATTGTAATGTTTCTTCGGCACTAAGCCAGTTATTTCGTTCTATATCCTGCATAACTTTTTCGTATTTTTGGCCGCTGTTTTCGGATAAAATTCTGGCGTACTGATGTTTTATCTGAATCATGTGTTTGGCCTCAATTTCAATGTCTGTGGCCTGCCCTTCCAATCCCCCGGTAATCAAAGGCTGATGAATCATAGAATAAGAATTAGGCAATGCGTATCGCTTTCCTTTAGTGCCTGCCGAAAGAAGCAGCGAGGCTGCGGAAGCCGCCAAGCCTACGTTTATAGTTACTACTGCGTTCTTTACATGTCTGATTGTGTCGTACATTGCTGTTCCGGCGTAAACGCTGCCTCCGGGAGAGTTTATGTAAATACTTATATCTCTTTTTGGATCCTGGCTTTCCAGAAACAGCATTTGGGCAATAAATGTATTTGCTGAACCCATATCTACTGGACCGGTGACAAATACTATGAAGTCTTTCAATAACCTTGAGTAAATATCGTAGGATCTTTCAAATCCGTTTGGTTCTTTTTCTACCACTATAGGTACAAGCGTGTCCCCTTTTGTATTGGGAAGGTGGGATGGGAATGATCCGCTTTTAGTAATTTTGTTAATATTATTTGTGTTAATGGTCATGTTTTTCTCCTTCTATTTCTTCAACTATTTTAGAAATTAGTTTATTCTTTTCCAGTATGCTTTTAATATACCATTTTTCTACTTCATTTTTGAGTTTTTCCTCCGGATTGGGTTCACCGGCAGCCACATAAGCTTCTATAATTTCTTCATCGGTTGTTTCTATTTTTTCGTCTTTAACCAAACGGCTAAGTAAAAATTCGGCTTTTAAGCTTTTTTCCGCGGCTTTTGAATATTCGCTTCTTAGCTGTTCGGCTGTTCTGTTTTGCGCTTTTAAATACTGTTCCAAGGATAATCCGATTGATTGTGCCTGATCAACTAATCTGGACATTAGTCTGTCTGTTTCTTCTTCAAGGAGTATGTCCGCTATTTCTACCTGAGAGGAATTTATAACTGCTTCAATAACTTCATTTGAAGATAAATGGATATGGGAATCGTCTATCTTTTCGCCTTTTTTGAGTTTTTCGGCATTTTCCTCTGATTTTTTCTTTTTGCGTATTTCCAGAAGCTCTTTTAATTTGGATTTAAACTCCCCTATATTTACTTCAGGCCTTACAGCAACTGTTGCAATAAATTCAAAATCCTTTTCCAAATCGAATTCTTTTATTTCAACTTTTGGATTAGAAACCGGAGAAATCAGATTTTCTTTTAAGGCTTGGGTATAGTACGTTTCCAGCAAGTGATTAATAACCTCACCGTAAAGTTTTGAAACATCTGCTTTTTCCTCCACTAGTTCTTTCGGAGCCATTCCTTTTCGAAATCCGGGGAGTTCGGTGCTTTTAACAGCTTCATCTAATACGTGAGAGTATGTTTCTTTTACTTTGTCCGAGGGAACCGTGACAGTGAGTTTTATTGTAGATTTAGGTAATTTTTCCACTGTTGTCTTCATAGACTGGGAAATTTTAACATATAAATATATTTTAGGCTATTATAGTGTATTTATGCGGATAATTGGCTGATTCAACTAAACTAATAGTTTTGCGGTACGCCATAAAGATACAGCATTTTATTGCACAATAAGCACTTATTATTTATATAAGTTGACTTCATTTTTTCCGATTTGAATAGAACTCCTAAAATTTCCTGCAAAAACCCTTGAGTACTTCTATATTCAACTACCTGATAATCTGTAAGCCCGGCCGTTTCAGCTAATTTGTTGTAGGCGTAATTTGTGCTTCCGACCTCGTCGATAAGTTTGTTTTCAATTGCCTGGTCATTTCCGAAAATCAAACCCCCGACATTTTGTTTTAAATCATCAGTGCTTATTTTTCTTTTTCCGCTCACGTGATCTAAAAATATTTCGTATTCGTTATCCACGCTTTCTTGTAACGTGTTTTTGGCTTTTTCCGAAAGCCTTTTATAGGGGTCTCCCAAATCTTTGTCTTCCCCTGCATAAATATAATAGGACTCAATTCCTTCTTCCGTAGATATTGATCCTATGGGATCACTTTCACTGATTACTTTGTTGTAGTATTTAAATGGTCCCATTATTACTCCAATACTTCCTGTTAAACTACCCGTGTCTGCAATGATCTTGTCCGCGGAAGCGGCTGCCCAATATCCTCCTGAAGCACCTATACCTAAAATATGCGAAAATACTGGTTTTCCAGTCATTTTCTTGTAATACTCCACTCCATCAGAAATAGCCTTAGATCCTGCGATTGTACCGCCGGGAGAATCTATTTCCAGAATTACTCCTTTAACGTCAGGATCTCGCGCGGCTTGTATTAGCTCTTTTTTAAGAGTGTATCCATAAACCTGCCCTGCTAATAAAAAGCTGAAAAAGGAATCTTCTTCTATCGGATACGTCAGAATTACTCCTTTAACCGGCAAAACTAATATCTTTTCTTCAGCCTCCGGATTTCCGTCTACGAATCTGTACATAGATAGCTGAGTACCTTCAAAACCGTCAAACTTTGAAGATATGGCTGATACTCCGGCCAAAAAGATAAAAAACAAAAATGAGAACAGCATTATGGTGCTTACAATCAAAGTTGTGCATGATGTTAAGCAAGTAAATAAAATTGGATGTTCGGATATAAACTTTCGCACGTTAATATTCTATTATTAAATCACTGGTAAGTCGAACAGTTTAGTGTGATAAACTGGTTTTATGCAGAATCAAAACCTTAAAGACCTTATACAAAAAGGCAATAAGCTTTATGAAAAAGTTTTA
>CAZEAL010000130.1:0-3031 GCA_964510265.1 uncultured Candidatus Saccharibacteria bacterium | reverse complement strand
ATAATTCCTCCCTCAGCAAAACCAACAGGAATTTATTTAAATACTTGTCTAGCAAAAACGGAGGCTGAAGCTAAAGGGGCTGATGAGGCAATTTTACTTAATATCGATAACACTTTAGCTGAAGGTAGTGCGGAAAATATTTTTTTAGTCAAAAATGGAGTTTTATACACGCCATCCGAAGATCAAAATATTTTAATTGGTATTACAAGAAACACCATTATTGAATTAGCTAAAAATGAATTAGGAATTTCTACTACAGAAAAACCAATTAAAAAAGATGAACTTCGAAAAGCTGATGAAGTATTTTTAACGGGTACCGGGGCTGAAGTAACTCCTGTAATTCTAATAGGTAACAAAAAAGTCGGAAACGGGGTAGTCGGCAAAATTACATTTAAACTTCAAAAGATATATTTTAATATAGTTTATTGTAAAAACAAGAAATATATTAAATGGCTAACGGTGTTATAGAAATTAGTTCGAACCGGAGATTTAATTCTCCGGCTCGGTTTTCACAATTATTGGAATAATTTACCTTCTCTGTCTATAATCTCCATTTCTACTACCTCTATCAAATTCTCGTTTTGGTTTATCAGTCATAGGTCTTGCTTCGCTAACAACAACATTCCTTCCTCCGATGTCTTTTCCGTTTAATTCGGCCATAGCTGATTTTGCAGCTGCTTCATCCATTTCAACAAATCCGAAACCTTTGCTTCGTCCTCTAACTTTATCCATAATAATAGTCGCAGAAGAAACTTCACCATAAGGTGCGAACATATCTCTAAGTTCATTATCCGCATAGGTATACGGTAAATTTCCAACGTACAGTTTAATCATTAAACTCACCACCCTTCAAATATTTACTTCCAAATATGAAAGGAAAATAGGGAAGTAAGCTTTTACTTCTAATAAAAAACATATATTTACTACTCTAAGCCTGGGAAATTCTCAATTAATAGAAAAGCCTCAGAAAACTACAGAGTCATGAGTATAGTAGCATTTTTGTTTAAAGAAGTCCAATATGTCCAGCATTTTAATGATCCTTTATAAAATATGCTTGAAAACAGGGTAAGATAACTATATTATAAATACATGCAACAGCTTAGACAAATCGTGCTAAATCATAAACCTTACGTATTCACTGTATTGGTACTAGCAACATTTATAACTCTCTCAACATTGGGATTTATCAAAATAGGAACAGTAAAAATTGAAGCGGACCAAACTATTACCGTCACTGGTTCTTCTGAAAAACAAAAAAAGAACGAACGAGCTACTTATTCGGCAGGAATAACAGTAACTAATGCAGAAAAGGCAAAAGCTGTTTCGGAAGCTAATGAGAAATCTAGTAGAATTACCCAGGCAGTAAAACAATTTGGTATTCCTCAAGAAGATATGAAAACATCAAATATAAATGTCATGCAAGATCAGGAATCTTATTATGACAACGGAATTTTAAAATACAGGCCTGGAAACTGGAGAGTAAATATAAATATCGAAATAGTACTCAAAGATATTAAAAGAATTGACGATTTAACTAATTTATTAACATCTTTAGAATCTACGGACTTATACGGACCAAATTTATCGCTGGATTCCTCTAACGAGGATGAGTCAGTATTACTGGCTGCGGCGCTGGAAAATGCGAGGGAAAAAGCGGATGCATTGGCACAATCGAGTGGAAGGAGATTAGGAAAACTGGTTAGTGTTGTAGAAGGTTTTAGCCAATCTATTTATCCGATTTCATATTATGCAAAAGCTGGCGGAATGGGAGGAGGCGGAGCTGAAATAGAACCTGGAACAACGACATTATCAAAAATGGTAACAGCTACTTTTAGATTAGAGTAAATTCTATTAATATATATTAATGCCCGATAAAAAACTACAGAATTTAATTTCTCAAAAGGAATTATTAATTGCCGAAATAAAAGAGAAATACCCCGAAGCTTACCATTGGTTTCAGGCAAATGGTATAGATTTAAATAATATACATAAATACGCCCAACAAATTTCTTTAGCTCTCTTACTCTTTACAAGCGTAACCCTAACTCCTCTAACACATAAAAAAGTGGAAGATATTATTACAATACCAGAAGAACCCGTAACAAAAATCGTGGAGGTAACCGAACTTGTAGGATTGAATGAGGAAGTACGGGCAAAACTTATCTGGGAAAGATATGGACATATTATAAAACGTACCTCCCAGAAATATGACGTGGATTCTAAAGTTATTTTTGCCACAATAATGACCGAGTCGAACGGCAACACATATGCAAAAAGATCCGAACCACAAATAAATGATGCCAGTTATGGTTTGGGTCAAATTCTTTTCGGTACCGCAAAAGGACTTGGTTACAACGGAAAACCGGAGGGTTTATATGACCCTGAAACAAATATTGATTTAATCGGCAAATACCATAGGAGAACTGTGGAAAAATACGGAGAATTAAATGTAAATCAATTAGTTACGGCATATAATGCGGGAAATCCTTACGGAAGCCCATATCCGGGTCATCTTGTTAAATTTAATAATTGGTTTAATAAACTTAATGATTTAATGGTATGATAAAAACATGAAATCTGACGAAACTGCTACAATTTTACCCGAGAGTACAATGGATACTAAAAGTCAGGGTGAAACTAAAAATGGAATTCATGGGGAAGGAACAGCTTTAAGGCACAAAAATAAAGCAGAAAAGAAAGAAGTCGTAGGTAGTATTGAAATAGAAACACAAAATGTTATTGCGCTTGAGGAACTTTCTATCTTATTAAAACAGGCAAAAGCAAAAGGACAAAATACCACAGAACTCCTGGATCAGGTATTTAAGGTAGAATTTAGTAAAAATTAAACAAAATTTACACTACAAGATTAACGATACGTTTAGGTACATATACAACCTTTTTAATTTCTTTTCCGTCTAAATATTTTTGGATCTTTTCCAATTTCAATACTTTTTCTTTAACACTTTTTTCAGTATCATTTTTAGTCACATCGATCTGGCCTCTTACTTTGCCGTTAATCTGTACAGCAAGG
>CAZEAL010000129.1:0-4875 GCA_964510265.1 uncultured Candidatus Saccharibacteria bacterium | reverse complement strand
ATTAAGCCGTTCTCGGTTTTGCATTTTTACGTTAGACCACAAGACAAAGAGTTTTTTGAAAGAATATTAAATCTTATGCCGGCCGATCCAAGAGAAGCGCAACTATGTCTTATTACGGATAAATCCGGTTCCGCCCTTCAAACTAAAAAAGAAATGCACGGGTTGTTTGTGGTGTCGGAGAAGCAATTAAAAACAGATTTACTTGAATATGGTGAGACCGAATTAGCGTCTGAGCTGGATACAATGGTATCCAACTACTGAAAATATTGAAACCCACTTCATAAACATCATAATCGGATTGATCCTCCTAGTTTAAATTCTGTTGTGGTAAAATTTCATTAGATCTGCTCTTTACAAAAAATAACATGATAGTCTTAAATAGACCTGAAAAAAAGCTAATAGGAAATATAAAAGTTGACCAGGACAAAAAGCACAAAATATTGCTGGTAGGTGCGGAAGTATCACCCTATGCTTCTGTCGGCGGTTTTGCATCTGTTCTGGCTTATTTGTCACGTGCTTTGCTTAAAATGGGCCATGATGTAAGGATTTTTATTCCGAAATTCGGTTTTATTGAAGAGGAAAAATATAATTTAGAGATGGTTTGTGAAGGTTTAGAGGTTCCTACTGAAGATGAAGCTTTGCCAAAACTTATATGCAATGTGAAAGTTACAAAAGATTCGGGTGGTTTGATCACATATTTTCTGGAAAATCATGAATATTATGAAAAACGCGCCAATGTATACGGCTATAGCGACGATCCCACTAGATGGGCGCTTTTATCTAGGGGAGCACTCGAATTTATAAGAACCTGCGGTGACTTTGTTCCCAACATTATTCATTACAATGATTGGCATACGGGTATAACAGGAAATTATTTAAAGACTGTTTATAAAGAAGATAAAGTCTTGAGCAAAATCTCCAGCGTATTTACAATACATAATTTAAGATTCCAGGGTAATTTTGACCACCGATATGTTTCAGAATTGGATTTTGACGACGGCAAGTCTCCGGTAGAACCGTTTTTTTCTCCAAGGCTTAATACTCAAAATTTTATGAAACGCGGTATCTTATATTCCGATGCGGTAAATACCGTTTCCAAAACTTATTCAAGAGAAATATTGACCCCGGATTTCGGCGAAGGTCTGGATAAGCTTTTATTGGAAGTTAAAAGTAAACTCTTTGGGATAGTAAATGGTCTTGATTATGAGGAATTTAACCCTCAAACCGACAATTTAATAGAAAAAAATTATAATCTAAATAACTTAAGCCTAAGGAAAATAAACAAAACCGCATTACAGAAAGAATTTGACCTGCCTGTCAGTGAAAACACTTTATTGATAGGTTTTGTGGGAAGATTGGATACGCAAAAGGGTGTGGACCTTATAGTTCAAACTTTATATCATGTACTACCTGACTACGATGTGCAGTTTGTACAAGTTGGAGGTGGAGAAGGGGCATTGGTTGATATGCTTAACCATTTAAAATCCACTTTTCCTGATAAAGTTGGTATACACCCCTATCCGAATTTTACCTTACCCCGTCTTCTTTTTTCTGGAACTGATTGCATTTTGTATCCATCTAGATTCGAACCCTGTGGAATTGTTCAAATAGAAGCAATGAGATATGGATCAATACCAGTTGTAAGAAAAGTTGGAGGTCTGGCAGATACAGTTGAAAATTTTGATTCGAGCAAAGGTACAGGTAATGGTTTTGTATTTACAGATTTTAATGAGTTCTCATTATTTGGACAAATTGTTAGAGCTGCTGAATTATATAAAAATAAGAAACTATGGCACAAATTGATGCAAAATGCGATGAAGACTGACTTTAGCTGGGAGTATAGTGCTAAAGAATATGTAAGGCTATATGAGAGAGCAATTTCCTTTAAAAGCAAAAAAGCTTATAAATCACGCAGTATAGAGGCCGCGCTTTTTTAAAGCAATTTAAATTGTGTGTTTGGGGGGGGTTTTGCTTTTGTGGTGCCCTATATCAAGATACCAAGTTGATTGACAAGCCTATAATACAGTGCTATAATTGTGAGCATAAATGAAGCCTAGTCTGGGAAGGAAAAGATTCTTATTCTGTGGGCAGGAGAATAAGAAATCGTCCCTCCCAGGCTTGACTTCATTTTTTTATCAGTAATAAGATTTTCTTGCGCTGGACTTTAATACCTTTTTTATACATAATATGTTAATGGCTGTAGCAATATTGTTACATTTGTACCAACCAATTACTCAAACCGAGCAGTCGTTCAGAGAAATCTATAATGCCTGCTATTTACCTCTTTTGCGTCTCATAAAAAATAAAAGAAATTCAAAATTTACTTTAAATGTTCCGTTAAGTCTTATTCAACAAATGCAAAGGTATGGGTATAAATCATGGATTGATGATTTGAAGGAATTGAAAGAGTCAGAAAAAATTGAATTAACCGGTTCTGCAGCTTACCATCCTATATTAACAAAAATACCCGCGGAAGTAGCTCAAGACGAAATAATCTTAAATGAATATGGAATAGGTTATTATTTGGGGAGACATAGCGGCTTTGAAGGGGAAGCTGGCATCTTGATAAAAAATTTGAACGGGTTTTTCCCTCCTGAACTCGGGCTTAATTCAAACTTAGTAAAGCTTATAGATAGCTTGGGGTATGAATGGGTTATTGCCGATGAAACCTGCGGACATAAGCGGGGAGTTTATTCTTTGAAAGGTTCCAAGTTAAAACTCGTAGTCAGGAACAGGGATTTAAGCAATGCTATTGCCTTTAAGAGAAGTATAAATGTCAAAGACCTGCTTTATTTTACAAATGCAAGTTATCATGAAGGAAAAGACTTGGATCACGTAGTAGTGGTCGACGGAGAAACTTTCGGACACCACTATAAAGAAGGTATTTATATCTTGGATACCTTTTTGGAAGAATTACTTTCCCGTGAAATAGAAGTAATTAGCGTAAGCGAGTTTGTGGAATCTTCAGAACAGAGGGAATCTGTGGAGATAAAAGAGTCTAGTTGGGGTGCGAGCGATTTTGAAGCAAATTCCGGGATATTGTATCCGATGTGGAACCACCCGGAAAATGAAGTCCATAAACTTCAATGGGATTTGGTAGGTTTGGCCTTGGATAATTATAAAAATGTAAATAAACCATTTTCGGACGGAAATGAAACTTTGCCCATTTGGGATTTTTCGTACCTGTCGAAAATACAGGATGAGAGCGAGAGAAAGTTTTTAAAGCAGAAAATACTTCTTTTAATGGCAATACACAGCGACCAATTTTGGTGGATTTCGAATAAGGTTCTCCCCACCGGTGAGGTTCTCTTCAGTAAAAATATGATCGAAAACAGTTTGAGTCTCTGGCATAAATATGCAGACACCTTGGGGGATCCGCGAATTCACGATCAAATAATAGAGTTAAGTGCAAAGATACGGGAAATTATGTTAAAATATGAAAACAAGTTATTTTAATTTCCGTATTATTATATGCAATGGATAAATTTTTTACATTTCTATCAGCCGTACAACCAACAGGATGATATATTGCTTCGCATAGTTAATGAATGTTACCGTCCGTTGATTAAAGGATTTTCCCAAAATAAAAAAAGCAAAACATTGGTAAACATTAACGGGGCTTTGACTAAGCTCTTACTGGAGCGCGGTTACAAAGATATTATAGATGGTCTAAAATCTCTGGCCATAGAAGGAAAAGTAGAATTTACGGGAAGTGCTATGTATCATGCCTTTTTACCCCTTTTGCCTGAAAGTGAAATCGAAAGACAAATAAAGCTAAATGATGAAGAAAATAAGAAATACTTTGGTGAAGTATACAAACCTAACGGATTTTTTTCTCCCGAAATGGCGGTTAACGACAAAATATTGAAGGTAGTAAAGAATTTAGGATATAAATGGATAGCAGCACCCGAGCTTTCTTACGGAACTGAAGAATCCAAAGCGGATAAATTATATATTGATAAAAAGACTGGGCTTTATGTATTCTTTAGAAATAAGAGGGTAAGTGCTTTAATACTTGGGGCAGTGGTTCGTTCCGGGGAAGACCTTTTGTACGAAACCCAGGATTTACAACAAGTGAACAAATATTGGTTTACAGTTATGGATGCGGAAACTTTCGGTCATCATAGAATAGGGTATGAGAAAGTACTATTTGAGTTGTTAGTATCGGATAAATTGCAAGCGTCCTATCCTTCTGAGATTTTAAGTGAAAATAAAGAAGTAGAAGAAGTTAACTTGCGCCCTACAACGTGGACTAATCAAGAACAGGATTTCTGGCTTGATAGGGAAAGAACACGATACACTGAAAGTAAATCTTTTATTTTGTGGAAAAACCCTGAAAATCCCATACATAATCTGCAATGGAAGTTTGTGGACTTTTGTTTGAGTACGCTTAGAAACGCTGACGATAAAAGCTCGGAAAAGTCGAAAGCCGCGCGAGAAAAAATGGATAAAGCCCTGGCGTCGGACCAATTTTGGTGGGCGAGCGCTTTGCCTTGGTGGAGTTTGGAAATGGTTGAACAAGGAGCTTATACGCTAAGAGAAGTTATTTTTACTGCGGATTTAGACTCAAAGACTAAAGCGGCTGCTGAGAAATATTACAGGGATATCGTAGATCAGGCTTTTGAGTGGCAGAGAAGCGGCTATATAAGGAGAAAACACCTTGAGAATTCTTCAACGTTTATGAAGGAACCTTTTAATACACGAACACCGCCAGAATGGTATAACCAGATAATTTTGGAATTTGAAGACGAAATGAACAAATCTGCACAAAGACAAGACTTTGAAAAAGCCGTAAAGTGGAGGGATGCCGTCCTAAAACTTAAGCAAGGTACCGATATTTACGATGTTTTGCATGTTGTAGACGAACTTTGGGCT
>CAZEAL010000128.1:0-4434 GCA_964510265.1 uncultured Candidatus Saccharibacteria bacterium | reverse complement strand
ATAATTGCTTTTATATGCTTGGTGTATATTAGAAATATATTACCGGTAAAAGGGTTTCAAACCTTTATTTTCGGAGATTCTGCAATTTACGCTCTGCAGGTTACCGGTTTAGCCCAGAACTTCTCGACTATTTTCGGATATAAAGATAATTTTTTGTTTTGGAACCCATCGTATTTATCTGTAGGTATTCCTACGGCTTCTGTTATTGATTTTGGGGTTTTTTATCCAATTAATATTTTCATTGCATTTATAGCATTCTTAATCAAGAATCCTTTTATTACCTTTAACCTTTACACATTATCGATTTTTGCTCACTTGGTTTTTGGTAGTATTTTTGTTTATAAAATATTGGCTGACTTCTGGAAACTTAATCCGAAAATTGCTTTAATGGGCGCCTTTATCTGGTCTTTTAACGGTTATAATACTGAGTTTATGTCGGCCTCAGCAATATTTCTTGCAGCTTCATATCTTCCTGCTTGTTTTTATTTTACCTTGAAAATGTTGGAATTAAACAAAATTAAGTATTTTCTTATTTACAATTTGCTTCTTGCTTTTAGTTTTTTAACCGGTTATGTAATTGTACCTATTATTATCTTCCTGTTTTGTTCGTTTTATTATTATTTTTCACGATCTGTAATCAGCAAAAAGGTTAAAACAGTAAAGCTGTTAGTAGGGCTATTTCTAATAACGCTGCCTTTAATAGCACCATTATATTTTTCTACATATATTAACTTTCCTTATAGTTTAAGGTCTTTAAATTTAGATTTGGAAAGTTTTTTATTTAATTCAGCAAAAATTACGAATTTAAAAGAATCTGTTTTTCCTACAAACACGCCGTTTAATGACTTAAGTAAAACTAACCAGGTGTTTTTATATTTTAGTCTGACTGGTATTTTGATGCTGCTTTTGAATCGTAGTTATAGAAACATATTTTCCGAGAGGAGAAATAAACTATTGTTATTACTTGGAATTGTAGGTCTATTAATATCAATTGGCAAATACGGATTTATTTCTTACCTTTTGTATTATATTCCCGGCATTGGGCTTTTTAGAAGATTGTCTGTTTTTTCTTTAGTTCCATTATTTACTTATTCTCTATTAATTCCGCAGATCTTAAGAAATATTTACGAACTTAAAAACTCTAAATTTACTTTTATTTTTAAAGTAATTCTCATTGTGAGTGTTTTTATGTTTGTTATTACTTCTTATTTATACTTCACAAGACAACCTTTAGAGATAGAATTGTCTTCATTTTATACTTCATTTATTATAGGATTCGCTGTTCTAGTATTTGTAGCCGTATCTTATAAACTAAAACGGCTGAATAATAACTATTTGTTATACGGGCTTATATTTGCAGTGTTCGTTGAAGCATTTATTAATATTTCCTCAAAGGCATTTATAAATTCGAAAATTAGTCCTAAGGATATGTTTATACCCAATTCCCTTATGACAAGTTTAATGAATATGGTACAGGAGGGGGAAAGGGTTAATGTTTTACATACACATTACAATTACAGCACAAGTCATTTAAATTTGGATCAAACAGCTGGATATGTTTCTCTCGCAAGCCTTTACGGTGGAAAAATAAATGAATATCTTGAATCTGCCGATTCAGAGAATAGAAATTTAAATGATCTGCTCGGAGTTAAATATGTAATAAATAAAGCGGGTAAAGCTAACTCAAATCTAAAAATGATTGAAAAAGTAGATTCGTCAGAATTTTACGAATTCAACTATCTAGATCTAGAATGGGAAAAAGGGAAACCACAAGATGTTTATGCACTATATTATCGGGAAACTAATTTATTGCGTTTGTATGTTGCTTCGCGGGTGGAAAAATCAGATCAATCAGCACAACTACTGGACAAAATACGTAGTTCTAAAGAAAATACAGCTGTTTTTATTGACGAAGAAGTGCCAGCCGACATAACAAGTTCTGCCGAGGTTAATATACAGGAAATTAAAAGGAATTATCTTCGGGCTGAAGTAAATAGCGGAGGAAAAGTCTTTTTAGCAAATTCAACGGGATATTATCCCGGATGGAAAGTAAAAATAAACGGAGAATGGCGCAATCCTATTCAAACTAATTGGTTTATGCAGGGAGTGTTTTTGGGTTCCGGAAATAATGTAGTCGAATTTTACTATATTCCTTATGGTATTATATTGGGGTTGATTTATATACTTATTGCTTTGGTTATTTGGATTTTGATATTTGCTTTAAGGATAAGGTTATATGCGTTTACTAAAAAGAAGTTTTACTAAGAAAGAAAAAAAGTTAGTTGTGGTTTTATCAATACTATTGGTACTGATTTTATCTCTTTATACATTTTTGATAGATCCGGTTATTAAAATTTACCAGCATGCGAATAAAATTCCTGCAAAAATCACATTTGTAGAAAATGCAGTTAAATCACAGGATTTTAGATTCCTGCCTTTTGAGATTGAATACCTAAAAGAAGACTTTGTTGAAATTGATAAGGCGGCGACGAGACTCTCTGTGTTTAAACCCGTACCTTTCCTTGGTTCATACATTTCCGATGTAAAGGTTTTTTCATCTGTAGCTGTGGATATGATTGATACCGCCTATGGCATGCTTTTATACATGGATGATGTCATACCGAATCTTTCATTTTCAGGTTGGAGTGATAATACAGGTTCTCAGGCAGCAACAATAAATGAACTCAGTACATTTTTAACCGATTACTTGCCGTTGTATAGAGATAGAATAAATACGATAAAAGAGCGAATGATTTCGGTGGACACTTCCAAATATCCTGAAAGTGTAAAGGGGATAGAAGTACGAGCCAGCCTCGAGCAAATTAAAGAATTAACCATTAGTTTTACAAATTCTTTTGACGTGTTGGGTGACCTGGTTGCGGATTTTCCAAGTTTGGTGGGTACTTCTGTACCTAAGAATTACTTATTCCTGCTTTCTTATGGGAAGGATCCTCAAGTTGAGAAGTTTGTAGCTTATGCAGTTTTTAGAGTGAACGGAACTAATGTAAGCATAGTTAGAACCGGCGATGTGGGTGTATTGGGACCACAATTAACTAAATACATCAAACCGGGTACTGAACTAAAGGCTGTTTGGGAAAAAGCGTTAAGTGATGTGGGGTTGGAAGGAATAGTAGTTGTAAATGACGAAGTTATTAAATCAGTCGTGGGAGTACTAGGAAAAGTTAATGCTAACGAACTGGGTGATATTACGGCTGATAATGTTCAAGCGAATTTGTTGAAGTTTTATGAAAGTGCCGGGAAAAAAGATCTGCAGAGTAAAAAGGAGAAAAGTGTTGTAGGGACTTTGCTTTTCAATTTAGTTAAAGAAGCGGTTTCTACCGGAAGTCTACATAAAAAAGCTGAACTTATAAAAGTATTATTAAATGAAAAAAATAACGGAAATATTTCTTTTTACTTCGCGAATGAAAAATTGCAGAATTTGGTGGAATTTAAGAATTTTGGAATATAATTAATTGCATTATTTATTTTTTTGGAGCAAGTTAAATATATGAATAATTCATTTTGGAAAAATAGATCTGTTTTTGTAACCGGCGGTACCGGTCTTTTAGGCGCAGAATTGGTGAGCCAGTTAATTGAAAATGATGCGAATGTTGTAGCTGCAGTTAGGGATAACGTTTCCAAATCCCGCTTTTATATTGAGAGTCTTCAAAATAAAGTTACAGTAGTCCACGGGGATGTGGTTGATTTTGCGTTCGTAGAGAGAGTTATAGGTGAATATGAAATTGATACTGTATTTCACTTAGCAGCACAGACTATTGTTAGAATTGCGAATGCCTCGCCTTTGTCTACTTTTGAAAGTAATATGCGCGGTACTTGGAATGTACTCGAGGCTGCCAGACTTCACTCCAAGAAAATTAGGTCTGTAGTTGTAGCTTCATCAGATAAAGCTTATGGAGAAAGTAAAATCCTTCCATATGACGAGGAGACACAACTTAAAGGTAAGTATCCGTACGATGTTTCAAAAACATGTACGGATTTAATCGCTCAAAGTTACTGGCACACATTTAAACTGCCGGTAAATATTACAAGATGCGGGAATTTATTTGGTCCGGGGGATTTAAATTTCAGCAGGATTATCCCGGGCACTATTTTATCGGTAATGAAAATGGAAGCACCGATAATTAGAAGCGACGGAAAGTTTATTAGAAATTACTTCTTTACTAAGGATGCCGCTGCAGGGTATTTAACTATCTCGGAAAATGTCGATAAAATTGCAGGGGAAGCTTTTAATTTAGGAACAGAAGAACGGTTTTCAGTAATTGATATTACTAAGATGATTTTAAAGTTGATGGATTCAAGCCTGGAGCCCATTATTAAAAATGAAGCGACAAATGAAATATATGAGCAGTACTTAAGTATTCAAAAAGCCAAAGAAAAATTGGGATGGACAGCAAAATACTCAACCGAGGAAGC
>CAZEAL010000127.1:0-3733 GCA_964510265.1 uncultured Candidatus Saccharibacteria bacterium | reverse complement strand
AAAATATTCTTTACATCCCACAACCCCAACGTTAATATAAATAGAGTAATATTATGCGGAGGAACTGCCCTTATGCCCGGAATTTTGTTTTACATGGCTACTAATTTAGACTCCGAAGTTGAGTTGGCTAACCCGTGGAGAAATATTTTAATTTCAAACAAGTACGAATCTAAAAAAGATTATTTGTATGAGCACGGCCCTATATTTTCTACTGCAGTGGGCCTTGCTATGAAAGAGGTATAGAAAAATGGCTCAGAGTATAAACCTTATACCGCATGAGGAAAGACAGGAACAGGAAAAAGAGAAACTTGTAAAATTTAGTACGATTTTTTCAGTATTATTACTTATAATTGCCGGTGCCGTGGCAGCTTATTACTTTAATTCAAAATCCGAATTAAATAAAAGTATTGTATCTCAAGATTCAGAAATAGAAGATAGCAGGAACCAGATTAAAGGCATGGCTGATATAGAAATAGTTGCCAGAAATTTGTTTTCAAAGTATAAAGCATTAAATACGATTTTTGATACGAAATATAATTATTCGCTTTTATTGGAAGAATTGCGTGTCAGAACACCATTAACAATAAAAATAGACGATTTGTCGATTGCCGCTTCAAATACGATTACAATTTCCGGTTCGGGAGAAAATTATCTTGCTGTAGCTCAATTTATTAATGATTTAACAGATCCGGAATTTAAAGGCGGACGTGAAGGGCTGAAAGATTTGTTTAGCGATGTAGTTTTAAACTCCGTTAATTTGGAGAATAAAACTAACAGAGCGTCCTATTTTCTGAATGTATCGTATAAATTGGAAAAATTAGCGAGTAAAAGTTATGAGTAACGATAAAAAAGATATAAAAAGTGATTTGAATGCTTTAAAGAATGCTTTAGTAAATTTTGTGGTACCGATTATAAGTTTAGGTATAACTGTAATTTTATTTGTATCAGTAATTTATCCCTCTTATAAGGAGATTCCCACATTAAAAGATGATTTACAAAGAAAAGAGTCGTTAAGCACTCAACTTGAGACAAAACTGAAAAACTTAAAGAGGCTGGTGGATTTTAAAAGTGCAGTAGATGAGGATGAAAAATTAATATCTGATACTCTTGTGTCAGAGCCCCAGGTACCCCAGTTGCTGACTCAAATAGATATTATAGCCAGAGAAAACGGTTTGACTTTGAATAAACTCAGCTACTCAATAACCGAAAGCGATGAAAAAAATAAAGAGGCTGCTATGAGCCAAAAGGTTTTAAATGTTACGGTTGTATTGTCAGCACTAGGAAGCCACGACCAAATAATTAATTTTTTCAAAACATTAGAATCCGCAGCAAGGATAGTGCAGATTAAAACCTTTAGATATGAACAATCCCAGGACCCGGAAACATTGGGTGCTTTAGGATTTTCAGTTGTGATAACATCCCCGTATTTATATGTTCAGTCCAACGCCGTGACAGATGATCCGGTTGATTTGGATATAAATGACAAAGAGTTTATAGGTACGGTTAATAAAGTCAAGAAATTCAAATTTTACAAGCCGACTTTGGAAGAAATAAATAAATTCCTGTCCAAGCCGGGTGTTGAAGAAAGCACTGAATCTGAGGAGACTCCTCCGACTACATAAGTGCAGAATAACTTAAATAATTTATAGAGCGTTATATTTATTGAATTTCTTTGGAATTTAACTTTCTCCACTCATCTATTTTTTGGTGGTTGCCCGATAAAAGCATTTCCGGTACTTTATACCCCAGAAAGTTTTCCGGTTTAGAGTATTGAGGAAACTCTATTTTTCCGAAGGTAAATGATTCTATTTTTGTGGCTTCTTCCTTTAGTATGGTACCCGGAATCAGCCTTACTACAGCTTCCATAATGGCAAGTGCGGGAATTTCTCCTCCCGAAAGCACAAAATCCCCTATTGATATAGTATCGGTGCAGAAATGTTCTTGAATTCTGGCGTCTACGCCTTCGTACCGGCCGCAGATGAAAACTATTCTGCTTGTTTCTCCTAAGTTTTCGGCGGTTTTTTGGTTAAATTTAATACCGTTCGGAGAAAGCAATATTACCCGTGTTTTATCTTTTTCGGCATTATGTCTAAAGTTCATCATTTGCTCATCTGAATAATTCATAACCTCTTTTAAAGCTTTATAAATAGGCTCAATCATTAAAATCATACCCACACCGCCCCCATAGGTAGTGCCGTCCACCGTTCCTCTTTTATCAATGGCGTGATCGCGCAGGTTATGCAGATTTATTTCGGCTAGGTTTTTTTCAACGGCTCTTTTAAAAGGAAGGTTTTTTAAATGTTCTTTGAATAAACCTGGAAAAAGGGTGATTATTTCTAACTTAAGCATTTTTCTCACTTGAATAACGGAAATTTTCTAAACTTCGGAGGCTTCCAGCAACTCTATGTTTATTCTTACGTTATCTTTGATAGCTTTTGATTTAGCCAGATTTCTGATGCTCTTTATATTTTTTCCTTCTTTTCCTATTACTATACCCATATCTTCGTTGGCTACTTTTATTCTATATGATAATAATCCGCTTTCCTGAGTTTCGGTTACTTCCACTTCGTCGGGATTATTAACTAATTGTTTAACTAAATATTCAATAAATTCTTTCATTTTACTTACTGTTTAAACCTCGGTGGAAGATTCAATTTTTTTAGATTTGGGATTATATTTTGTATAGTTATATTTACCCGAAACTAGCTTTTCTACAGCTTGAGTTGTCATTGCGCCCTTTTTTTGCCATTCCTCGTATTTTTCTTTGTCTATTGAAAAAGAACTGGTTTTTTGATGAGGATTGTAGAATCCTAACACATCAATAAATCTTCCATTTCTTTTATCTTTTGTATTGGCTACTACTACTTTATATGTAGGAGCATTCTTTTTTCCGAATTTTGCTAATCTAATTGAAACTGACATAGACTTTTTCCTTTTCGCAAGGCATTGTATCAAAGGCCTTTCATGTTGTCCAATGCTGCGCTTGCGGCATTTTGCTCTGCTCTTTGCTTACTTCTACCCTCTCCTACAGCTTTTAAGTCTTTATCTAAATATACACCCACTTTAAAAGTTTTATCGTGATCAAGACCCCAGGAGTCAATAACTTCGTATATAGGTGTTATTCCGTATTTATCCTGGGCCAGTTCCTGATACTTTGACTTGGCGTCTTTATAGGCCTCTCTTTTTATTATTTCATCAACTTTATATAAAAGTTCTCTATTTACAAATTCTCTGCAAAAATCCAAGCCATTTTGCATATATAGTGCTCCTAAAACCGCTTCGAATGTGTTGGCAAGTATATATTCTCTGTTTCTGCCTCCGGTAGCCTCTTCACCATTTGACAGTAATAAAAATTCTCCGTAGTTTAGTCTTCTTGATTCCTCAGCGAGGGAGGGAGTGCAGACTATTGAAGCCCTATAGTTTGTTAAATCACCTTCGGGTGACTCTGGAAATTTATTATATAAAAATTCTGACGATAAAAGCTGCAAAACGGCGTCACCTAAAAATTCCAGTCTTTCATTTGAGTTGTTTTCATAGTCGGGATGTTCGTTTAAATATGATCTATGTGTAAAAGCGGTTAAAAAGAGTAAAGAATCCTTTATTTCAGTCTTTAAGACACTTTCTAGTTTTTTGGTATCGAATTCCATATGCTGTTAAATTAATCAAGGTGTTCTTCAAGAAGTTCTATCAAATCACCTACTGTTTCTATATTTTCCTTTTCGCTTGTTAGATC
>CAZEAL010000126.1:0-15399 GCA_964510265.1 uncultured Candidatus Saccharibacteria bacterium | reverse complement strand
GGGAAAGAATTTGTAGTTCAGAATGTTGAAGCCTATGTTTCTGGCCACCCTAAAAATGTGTTAGTTAAAAACTGATATGGCTAATTACAAACTTTCATTTAAAAGAGCTAAAGAAGAAAATGATTGGGAGTTGATGCTCTCAATTGAGAAACAGTTTGCTAACTCAAAAACATACTTTGCTTTTACTAAATTGGAAGATCTGAAGGCATTCTTAGGAAAAGAAATCTCTTATTTAGTTTTTTTGAATAATCAACCAGTCGGTGAGGCTGCATACGAATTGAAAGATAACGGAAAAAAAGCTTATATTTCAACTCTTGTTGTAATACCTGAACAACAAGGCAAAGGAATTGCTACGGGAATTTTTAATAAAATCTTAAGAGAAATAATTGATAAACCCGCTGTGGAAAATGTTGAATTGATTACTCATCCAAGAAACAACGCGGCGCTTGTGATTTATTTAAAAAATGGATTCGAAATAATTGAGTGGCAAGACAACCCTTTTGGTGACGGTGAGCCTAGATTAAAGTTAAGAAAAAAACTATTCTAATAATCCGCTTCCTCGTTTTTCATAATCTGCATATTTACGTCTAAATGTAATATTGAAAGGGTCTTTGGCATTTTTCCGTCGACCGTTTCCAAGAAGGCACTGATAGTTGTTAGTGAATTACTTAATGCAGTCAGAGTTTTATCATCTAATTTGGATGGTGGTTTTCTACGGCTTTCAAGATAATCCGCAAGAGCTTGTGCTTCTCTTTCATCTAATTCTGCTTTAGCTCTTTTTGGGTTATCTTCTGGAATTTGCTCTCTTAAATCTCTTG
Source organism: uncultured Candidatus Saccharibacteria bacterium (assembly GCA_964510265.1). Taxonomy (GTDB): domain Bacteria; phylum Patescibacteriota; class WWE3; order UBA101185; family UBA10185; genus 2-02-FULL-38-14. Next base: position 14,581 of record CAZEAL010000126.1, on the reverse strand, counting down.
TGAATTTTACATATGCTTCTGCTATTGCAGAAGGTTGTTCGTTTTCATCTAATTCCATAGATTTTCGTAAACTATCTTTAAATGTGGAATATGGAATTAATTCCGAACCCTCATCCCAAGTTAACATATCAGTATTATATCATAGTGGCTTTTATTGCTGGGTATGCTCTTTTATAATATTTTTTATTCTATTTTTCTCCACTTCCAGTAATATTTTATCAGCTTCAATTTTTTCTTTCCATTGATTCAGTTTTTCTTTTGCATTGTCTGATTTTAGTGTTTCTTCAACCACATTTTTAATGTCTTCGTCTGTTGCGCGTCCTCCAATAAATTTAAATGGTATGCTTCCTGCTTCAAACTCCAGATAGACTTCCATTCCATCCCCAAAATCTTCTACGTGAGCAATTTGCGTGTAATAAGCCCCCAGTTTGCCTTGTTCCGGTTCGGTATCAATAAATAAAAGGGTTAAGGCGTTATTTTCCGACTTATCTCTTACGAGAATTTCTCCGACTTTGTACTGTTCCATGAATATATATTATCATTTTTGTTTAAGAGCTTATAACCTTGTATATACTAATACCTTAGAATATGTATAATGGTGAAATTATGCTATCTCAAGTAGAGCAGTTTTTAAATAATCTACTGCAGGAAATAAACAATCTAGGAATCGATGTCAATAACCTAAAAATTGACCACATTGCTTACAGCACTAATTCATCCGAAAAATACGAAAACCTTTTGCCGGAGTTTATGAAAGAAGGTGAGTTGGTTAAGGAAGCAATGATAAGCAACAGAAGAGTGGCAGTAATTAAATTGATAAATCCTATTAAATATAAGAACCAATTGATAACAGCAATGGAGTTAATTGAACCAATTGAAGGAGAAAAAACTATTTTGGGGTGGGAGCATGCCGAATTTTTAGTAGACAATTATGATGACTTATTGAATAAATATCCAAGTTTGGAATGGAATACGAAAAACAAGGATAGAGAAAACTTTTCACGAATTAAGCTGGTTTTACCAAGCGGTAAGGAAGTTAAATTTTTGAATACCCCTGTTCTTGTAAGTGCAAGGATAAAGGAATAGTTTTCCGATTATAAGTTAATAATACAAATTATTTGAAGTTTACAGCAAATTATTTATAATAAAAGAGTGAGCAAGTATTTAATAGAAGTTTCACATGAAGCGAATAAGCTCGCCTGTGAACGGGCGATAAAATCTTTTCTTCAAACGGGTTCTCATTTTATGACTAACGCGGATTGGGGATGTTCTGATGGTGAGCACAAAGCTTGGATTGTGGTGGATTTGGACACAAAAGAAGATGCCCTGCTTGTGGTACCTCCCGAATACAGAAAAAACGCTAAAGTTGTAAAACTCGTGAAGTTTTCACTTGATAATGTTGATAGAAATCTTTTTGTAGACCACACGTGAAGTATTATAAAATCAGCACTTTAATTCTTCCTTGTTATAATTAATTTAAATTATTAATAAGTTAGTTTCCGTACATCAGGTAATATGTCTCTTTTTGAAATTGATTTTGCAAAACCGAAAACGCCTAAAATCACACCTACGGTTTTGTTTGTTTCCTTAATTCTGGGATTATTTTTTACATTGTTTTTTTATTTTTTGCCCGAAATATTATTAAATCCTTTATTCATGTTGAAAGTATTAATTTTTGCTTTTTTGATTGTTTTTATTCTGATTGGTATAAACAAATACTGGTTTAAATTTGTAGTAAAAGGTCCGCCATTTGCTTTGTGTACTCCGGAGAAAGTTAAGATAATGGTGGAATTATTAAATATAAAATCCGGGGAAAAGGCGGCAGAACTTGGTTCGGGTGATGGAAGGATTGCAATTGCTCTGGCTAAAGAAGGTGCGGTGGTTACAGGAGTAGAAATAAGTTTGGTTTTATGTTTGATAGCAAAATTAAACGTAACGAAGGAAAATTTACAAGATAAAATTCAAATTGTTAGGGGAAATATCTGGGATAAAAACTTTTCGGATTTTGATGTTATCACACTTTTTGGAATTCCGTACATAATGGATGAAATGGAGAAAAAACTCCTTAGTGAACTGAAGAATGGTGCGAGAGTGGTAGTTAATAATTTCACATTTCCAAACTGGAAGCCCGTTAAACAAAAAGAGAATATTTTTTTATACATTAAAGAGTAGTTTCATTTAAAAAATATTTAGCATTTATTATCGTCTGCGATATCTTTTCAAGATTATCTAGTTAGCACGATTGCGTTCGGCAGACTTCTTCCGGGACCGATTGCATACGAACCATTTATATACATCGCGGAACTACCCCCTCCATCAAGGTTTAAGGCATTCAACGCACCAAGGTCTCTCATAACATGAGCGGCGTCGGTAACTGTTGCACCTGTAATTATTGCCAGGTACAAATTAGACCCCCCCGCTCCGATCGCACCCCGTAGCCCTTTTATATCTTTCTGAAATGATGTCAAATCTCCTGAACTTACGACAACTTCTCCTTTATTAACCAGCGTGGGGTAATTAACAATTCCTGCCGTCACGCTTCCGCCGCCATAGTCCGTGGATTTTTTGTAAAACATCGGATTTGTACCATTAAAGGCTGCCAATCCCGTTTTACTCCAGTTTAGTGAACTTTTGCTTAACCACTTTCCTAAGTTGCTATTGTATAGTGCGTAATCATAGGAGTTTACTTTGCCTTTGCATGAATCGTAATCCGGCGGACAGAAGTATGTGCCGTTCATTCCCGCATATCCGTTGTTTTCTTTTACATACTCCGCCAGAGATTTTGTCGGGCAGTTGTCTTTACAGGTATCTTTATTTGCTGAAACCGTTTTTACTCTTACCTGTGATAAGTGCATTTTAATTAAATACACACCAAATGTTCCTCTGCCGTTTTTTACGGTTTGATAACTATAACCCGTAGCGGCTTGGGCTGGAGCAGGGGTAGGGGGTGGCGGCAACGAAGCCAAATACTTTTGATATTCGGTATCTAACAGCGTAATAGAATCTTTTATTTCGCCTTTGATGTTTTCATACTCCTTATTTAAAATTCTTCCTCCCCATTCAGCCGATTTTGTAGTTTCTACAGCTGTTTCCAGTTTTACCTCACTATTTCTCTTTATTTTAGTAAGAAGTTCATCGTATTTTTTATAAATATCATTTACCTGAAAAAAAGCCTGAGTGCTTTGAAGCGTTTTAAGGTTTTCCAGTTCAGCTTCAATTAGCGTCTTTGCTTCTAAAGCGCTTTGAAATTGAGAAATCAGCAAATGGTCGTCGAATAACTCTTCAGCAAAATTTTCACCAAAGTTTTGTTTGAACGTGTTTATCTGATCCTGATTATTCTGTAAGTCGGACAGTGATTTTTTAATATTTTGCAGCTCTAAGAAAATGTAAATAGAACCGGTTATAGAAGTTACTGTTACATAAATTACAAAAATCCAGTGGAATAACCGTTTCTTTTTTTCGTAAAATGCAACTAATTTGGGCAGCATAGAATTATTTATATATTATAAGGGAAAAATGCACATTTTCTATAAATGACTAAGATTATTTGACGGTTTCATTTACGTATACTCGTTTTTTAAGCTGGTTTCTTTTAATCAGGATTACTAAACCGGTGAGGCATGGTATCACAAGTGCGATTGCCATGTTGCCGTATTTAAGGATTGACGGTTGTGAAGGATCCGTGAAGACAAGTTTTCCAAATGGAGAGCTTTTTGTTTTTATATCGGCAAATGATTCTTGGCCTGAAAGCCATGAAAATATGTTTAACGCAAATACGAAGTTTTCGGGAGTTTGCTGCACGAATTGATCTGTAAAAAGTTCTGAATTTCCCACTACTATCATTTTTCCGAAACGGTTCACGGAACTTTCTTGTGAATTTTTAGATTCTATAGCAGCAACAAGTGTTTGCACGGCAAGATTCTGTTGAGGGAAGGTGTCTTCTTGTGGATTAATCGCAAAATTACCGGTTTTTAAACCTGCGCGTTCGGTTGTTATTACGAGATCACGTTTTATTAATCCCAGTTCTTCAAGCTTCTGATCATTAATTTCAATTGAACTCGGCCAAGGCATTGTTATAGTATTCAATTTTAGTGTTATCGGATCTTTGGGATCTTTTACTATTCCTCTAACCCAGAACGGGTACGGTAAAAAATAATTTAAACCACCTGCGGCTGTAAATCTCAAAGTTTCGCTTGACTGCAGGTCATAAACTATATTCTGGTTTACTTTAATTCCGAAATTTTCCAGGAATGGGGCAAAAGGATCTTTCAAAACATCAGCGTAGGACAACTGTTTATCCACATTGTAAGTGTCAATTAAGAACAAAACGTTTTTGTCTTTCTGCATGAACAATTTAATTGCTTCTTTTTCGGGGTCTTCAAATTTTGTCGTTGGTCCGGCAATTACCAAAGTGTCAATGTTCTCGTCAATTACCGGGCTTGTCTTATCCAGTGTTATAGCTTTTGTTTCGTACTGCTTTGTGAGTTCGCCGTTTAAAAACGCGTAGTCAAATAATTCTTTTTCTCCGTGTCCGGATAAAAATCCGATGGTTTTTTTGTCCTTCGCGGTTAGTTTGTTAATTATGGATGTGAGTGAATATTCCAAATCATCTGTTTGCTGTATAAACGGAATTGATTCTTCTTTACCGTCAGCCAATATATGAACCCCTAAAAATCCGGTTTTAACCTGAAATTCTTCCTGACCGATTACATTAAACTGTATTTCCTGAATTCCCTTTGTAATAGCTTCGTCAGCATCCTCAGATTTTAATGATGGGTCTTTAGTTTTTACAATTATTTTACCTTTTGAGCTTATTCTGTAATCTCTAAGTATATCTTTGACGTCTTGAACTACAGGTGAATATTGAGAAGGCAATTTACCGGAAGCATATAAAGTGATTTCCACGTTATTTTCCAGTCCTCCTGTTACTTTTTTAGTGGATTCGGATAATGTATAAACTTTTTCCTGAGTTAAATCGAGCCTCCCCGGAACATTTGAACCCAGATAGCTGAAAACTAATGTATTTCCGATTAATAACAGAACTATTAGTTTTATCCTTTTATATTTGGATCTTAAGTTTCCGTATCTTCTTTTTGAAAGTTGCAAAAAAGCCAATGAGATGAAAACCAGCGTAAATGATAAAAAGTAGAGTAAATCGCGCAGATCAAGGACTCCTCTTATAGTCGACTGAAAGTGGGTTAAGACTGAAATATTTGTCATAATCGGAAGTAAGGAAAAAGGTATTGAAATGGTAAGAAATTCCGACCCCGATACTATTAAAAAGAAAACCGCGACCATTGTAACCAAAAGCGAGGCGATTTGGTTTTTGACCAGTGATGAGATATATACTCCGAGTGAAACAATAGACACTGAAAGTAGTACACTGCCGATCAGCTGTCCGGCGTAAACTCCCCAGTCAAACTTTCCGAATTTTGAAAATGTGAAAGCGAGCGGAAATGTAAATAAGAGTGCGTATAAGATAAAGATAGAAGCACTGACGATTTTACTCAAAATCAGTTCTAAATCGTGAATAGGGTGAGTGAGTATTAGCTCCAAAGTCCCTTCGTCTTTTTCTTTGGAAATGGAGCCCATCGTTATGGCGGGAATAAATATAAGCAAAAGCCAGGGTAGAACTTCAAACAACCCCCTCAAAGAAGATTCACCGATTATTAATGCATTTTTAAAAAACAAGAACTGCCACATTAAGGAAAAAGCTACCAAAACAATATATGCAGCCGGATTGTTAATGTAAGATTTTATTTCCTTTTTGGTTATTGCTTTAACGTTTAATAAATTCATATTAATTTTTTATTTTGTGAGCTCCCTGAAGACGTCTTCTAACATCATGTTTTCTTCAACCAATTTCCAAATCACCCAGTTGTTTTCTCTTGCAATTCTTGATATTTCGGGTTGGATTTTAATGTTTTCATTTAGAACAATCCTTGCGGAATACCTGTCTTGCATTTCACTCCAAACATTAATTGTTTCGATGCCATTAATTGCATGCAGGTTGCTTATAACATTGTTTCCTTCAATATCCACATTTATCGAACTCTTACCTTTTACAAGTTTATTAAGGTCTTTCACATTGCTGTCGGCAACCATTTTGCCTTTATTAATAATTAAAGCCCTGTCGCAGATTGCTTCAACCTCCTGCATAACATGAGTGCTTATAATTATTGTACGGTCTTTGGACAAGTTTTTTATTAAGGTTCTTATTTCGCTTCTTTGATTTGGATCCAGACCTTCGGTGGGTTCATCCAACACTAAAGTTTTTGGTTTGTGAAGCAAAGCCACGGCCAGTCCGACTCTTTGTTTGAAACCTTTGGATAGTTCATTTATAGGTTTATAATAAACGTCTTTAATATTTGAAGCATTTACAGAAAAATCGATTGCATCTTTTCTTTGGGATTTTGTTAAATTTCTCATATCAGCCGAGAATTCAAGCATTTCCGACACCAGCATTTCTTTATATAGAGGATTGTTTTCGGGAAGATAACCTATTTTTGACTGAACTTGGATGGGATTGTTCCTGATTGAAACAGTATCTATTTCCACATTTCCTTCGTCGGGGGAAATAAATCCTGTGATGACGCGCATAGTAGTAGTTTTGCCGGCGCCGTTAGGTCCGAGCAAACCCACAACTTCTCCGTCTTTTGCTTCAAAAGAAACTCCGTCTACAGCCTTTAAATTTCCAAACGATTTTGTAATATTTTCAACTTTAAGCATAAATAGTAAACGCTAAGATTATATATCACATTTTTATGGGACAGTTAATACTTTACTAAGAAATTTGCGGATAAACTTCTGTTTATGATTCTAACATAATGAACTATCGTCTTTAAAGGTCAAACTATTAGGTTGAAACCAAGCTGTCTGTTGTTTATAAAGATTTCTTTCGAACTATCATGTACTTCTATGGTCCTTCCCATAAGTTTTTTTCCGTGAATTAAATAAATTTCGTTTTCATTTCTGAATGCTATAAAGTTCCCTTTAACACCTAGAATCAGTCCGCTTATTTCCTTAATTTCATCAAGATAAATAGCATTTTGTATTTCCCCTGATTTAAAAATCGGTGGAATATTAACTTCACCAAACTCCGGTACATTAAATAGATATTTACCAAAGTTTGAATTCTTTAAAATGTTTTTTATGAAGTCTACTTTTTCTTTTAGTGCATTGATATAAGAATTTTCAAAATACAGTCCTTTAATAAGTTGTAATTTTATTTTGTCTGAAACACGTTCCGGAAAATTAGTATTCTTAGAGATAAACCTCTCCACTTCTAAAATATCCAGACCTTTTAAAGATGCGAAAAAGCAATAAGCAAAGGCTCCTTGTTCGTAAAGTCTGTCGTATTTTCTTAACATATTGGCGGTTCCTACTTTTATTATGTGGGGTGAGAAATAAGCCAAGTACAAAAAGTGTTCTAATTGAAAGTATTTTTTTGCTGTGTCGTTTGTCATTTCGGAGCGATAAACGAATCCTTCTTTAAATCCAATCTTTATTTCACATTCTTTACACCTTTCTTTTTTAGTATTACTTAGATCAATCTGTCTTAAACAAGGGAAATGTTTACCTGATATTAAATCAAAATAGCCGGGGCATTTTCTTTGTTTTGATATTGTCCAGCTGAACGAAAAATTCTCTAACTTTAAATGTTTAATTAAATTAGATGATTCATTATATGTAATCAGGTATGGAGTTTTGTTGTACCATCTAAATGTTAAAATCAAAAAATTATTGTATGTATGCATAAACTCTTAAATTTTATTTATTTAACTACGATTTAGCTTGACCCGGAAATAGTGGGATTAAGACATCAATTGGACATTGGAGATTTAATGATGATATAGTTCTTGTCGTGATAGGAATAATTAATAAACTTCCAAAGAATCACTTTGGACATATCTCTGACCAAACAATTGGTTCACTAATAAAAGGAGTAAGTGCTACCGTAACTGGTATTCCGGGGTTTGGAAAAACATATTTTCCCAGATTTATAGAAAAACGGATAAATGAAGATTTTACCGAAATTAAAACTGCAATAATTAACTTAGATTTGCTCAACCCGTATGACTTCAATAGCGCAATGTCGCAAATAAAGAACAGAATAGGTTGTCAAAATTCTAAAGACATTCAGACTTATTTAGAAAATATTAGTAGGAAAAATCAGGTAATATTGATTTTGGAAGGTGTAAGCAGCAAGACAGATAAAAGACTTCTTCGGTTGTTTTATAATTTCGGTAATATCAACCCCACTAGAATTGTATTTTTGACGATTGCAAATTACACGATTCTTGACCCTGATTTTATTAAGGAATCAAATGGATACGCTCTGTTTGCCAAAACTCTGATAATTCCCCCGTTTGATCTTGAAGGAACTAAAAGAATAATAGATATAAATAATAATCAATATGGGTGGAGAATTTCTGAAAATATTGTGCCTGAGATATATAAATTTTCTGGGGGAAACCCGGCGCTTATACTTTATATTTCATTATATTTAACTGAATATGATACGGATTCTTGTGAGTTTATTGACCATATGCTGCAGTTTCCTGCACTGTTAGCTAGAGTTAATGATATTGCTAATGTAATAATCAGAGAGCCGCTTAGTTTATGCTACAAACTTGGAATCATCGGATCAAACGGCGAAATATTTTCACAATTGGTATCACATTACTTGGGGAAGTTTGAGGCTAAAGGCTACGGTTTTTTTATGAAAAATCTTTCAGAGAGGGAAAGGAGATTGCTGTCGATATTAATTGAAAATAAAGGAAAAGTTGTAGAGAAAGAAAAAATCAGCCAGATTATGCTGCAGACACCTGATACATATTCTTTATGGGCGATTTATAAAACTATCCAAAGACTGAAAAATAAGATTAAGGAGTTTTATACGATTCAAACTATTAAGGATAAAGGGTACGTTTTAAAAGAGATTGCATAAAAGCAGAAGTTTTATGGCGAAGGGCATGGGATATACTTGGAACTTTTTTCTCACAAACCCCAAGTTTTATCTGAAAACCTATTCTCACTGAATAATGTGTTTATAAAAGCCCCCAACAACAAACAATCTCTTTCATTTAGGGGCTCGAAACCATCATAAAACCCACTTGAACGGTCCGGCAAATAAACCGACTCTGGAAACGGCTGTTTGACTGCATTAGACGCACGCCCAAAAACATGAATATGTAGATAAGATTTATTTCCATCTTTATAAGACCAATTTCCCATATCCTGATAGTTTATTTTTACAACAGGAATACCTTGTTCATTCATCACCTTTTGCAATGCCTCTCCAACAACCAAAGTCAGGCGCATTAATTCTATTGCAATTCTTGGAGTTAATTTTGTTCTATCCTCAATAGATCTGTCTTTAATTGCTACCCTGATATGCCCGCCATCAGTTCTAGAAACAAAGGGTTTTTCATGAGATTCAACAATAAAGTTAGTCGTTTCAAATATTTTTCCCACAGTAATATTATACATGGCGGAGGGAGTGGGATTCGAACCCACGTGCCGCTTGCGCGACGCTTGGTTTTCGAGACCAGCCCGGTACGACCACTTCGGTATCCCTCCATGTTTATATAAGCTCTTTTACTCTCTAAGTGACGGTAAGTAAATATTATATGAAAGGGCGTTGAAAATAAAATTTTAAATGTATGTTGAATTAGTTCAACCAGACATGCCGCATCGTTTGCTTGCATACAGCATGTCTGGCGGTCACACCTGGGCATCATCACTCCTCCTTTACTGCAAAATACCCAGGTTTCTCAGCGTCTGAAGGGTTTCTGCGATCTCCTTCTGATGTGAGATTACAAAGCTGTCGATGGCTATGATCGCCAAGCCAAGCACCATTAATGCGATCACAACCATCCCGAACATAGCCTCATACTTTCTCATGTCTACTCTCCGTTTAACGTCCAATGGACGTATTTAAGTTATTATATTATGGGCTGAGAGATTATTCAAAATACTTACTGTCCTTAATCTTTTCCGGTAAAAAACTTTCGTTTCCGTACTTTTTGTATCCTTTTCCATAGCCGAGGTCCTTCATTAATTTTGTAGGTGCATTTCGAATATTTAAAGGAATAGGCAGATTTCCGTACTTCTTAACGTCTTCCATTGCCTTCTGCAAAGCGTCATATGCCCTTCTATCTTTCTTCGCCGATGCCAAAAAAACAACTCCATGAGCTAAATTAATTGCGCACTCGGGTAATCCAACCTTTTCTACAGAGGAAAAAACTTCGTTAGCTACCAATAAGGCTGTAGGTTGTGCCATTCCAACATCTTCGCTCGCGAAAACCACCATTCTTCTGGCAATAAATTTCGGGTCTTCTCCCGCGTCAATCATTCGGGCTAAGTAATAAACCGCTGCATTTACGTCGCTTGACCTCATGCTTTTTATAAACGCGCTTATGATGTTGTAGTGTTCTTCTCCTTTCTTATCAAACCTTAAATGCTTGTTTTGCAGTGTGCTTTTTAAAGTTTCTACCGTTACATTTTTATATAGGTTATTAGTGTCGTCGATCATTGTTATTGCCTGTCTGGCATCTCCGTTTGCCATGGCAACCAGCCAGTCTTTAGCCGCTGTGTCCATCGGAATTCCGGTTCTGTTTATTATTTCGTACATTTCCGAGTCGGTAAGTTCTTTTAAAATAAAAACTCTGCATCTGCTTAAAAGAGGGGAAATTACTTCAAAGCTTGGATTTTCTGTTGTTGCTCCAATTAAGGTAATTATTCCGGTTTCTACGTATGGTAGTAGGAAATCCTGCTGTGCTTTATTGAATCTGTGAATTTCGTCTAAAAATAACATTGTGGGTTTGTTCGATTTTTCCAGCGAAATCTTCGCGGTCTCTATAACCTTTCGAACGTCATCTTTTCCAGCCGAGACAGCGGAGAGATTGTGGAATTCCGCGTTGAGTTCATTAGCGTATATTTTGCCCAGAGTAGTTTTTCCCACTCCCGGAGGACCCCATAAAATAAATGAAAACAAATGTTTGTTCTCAATCGCAACTCTTATTGGTTTGCCTTCTCCTGCCAGATGTTCCTGACCTATAAATTCATCCAGACTCTTTGGACGGATTCTTGAAGCTAAAGGTTCCATATTTGAAATATAACATTTTCGGGTATTATTTGGCTATTGGAAGTTTAGAAGCTGAAGTATTTCCTCTGGTTTATTAGCAACTGCAGCCGGTTCATATTTTTTAAGAAGAACTTCCGTGTTGTATCCCCACGTAACTGCTATACATTTTATTCCGGCCCTTTTTGCGTCTTTAATATCTCCGACCGTATCTCCGATATATATCACTTCATCTTCTGAAAGCTTAAATTCATTTAGTGTTTCTTTTATAACACCGGTTTTTCCGGATAAAAAATCCGTGTGCTTAACAAAACTTATTTGTTTTAATCCGTTTAGATTTAAAAATTCCCGGACATTTTCTTTTGAGTTTGTAGTTATCACACCAAGTACTATATCTTTATCCGACAAAGATTGAATTACATTTTTCATGTCAGGAAATAATTCTAAAGTGGAAATTCTCTTTTCAAGTTCGTTAATAATTGTTCTGATAAATTTCGGAACTTTCCAAATAGGAATTTCAATAATCCGCAACCAGTCTCTCATGGGTACTTCCCTAAGTTGGATCGCTTCCAGATAATCAATAGGATCTGTTCCGAGTTCTTTATGCAGCTTATTATTGATATCTACCATTTCCTTAAATGTGTCCGCCATTGTTCCGTCAAAATCGAGCAAAATTAGTTTAGGGATTTTATTATGCATTCTTTAATTATTATAACAAAGCAATTTTTTTAATACTTTCAATGTTTTTTACACACAACCAGGCGCTTTGTAGTCCGAAACCTGTCTTGTTAATGTTAATAGGGTTTGTTTTTTTAACGTCAGTGAAAAAAACGAAAATAGCAAATTTTTTATTTTTGATGTAGTTTTTGATAGGTATCGGTATATCCGTTACCCCAAGATCCAACTTAGCGTATTTTTGCATTATCTCTAAAGCATGTCTGTCGCTTTCTATGAAATATTGGTGTACATCGGTAACTTTTGCTTTAACAGTCACTTGGCCTCCTGAGTCTTTGAAATAAAGAATGTCTCCTTTTTTAACCTTGTTCCAGGGTGCGGTTTTAAATTTATACCAGCGAGACTCTACTTTCTTAACACCGCTAAGTATTTTAGGAAGTAATCCCCATTCTTTTTTCATGATTACTACATGGTCCATTTTTATTTAAGAAGTTTAAGAATCTCAACTGCCCGCTTTGGATTTCCCCTACCGATTGGAAAATAACAAGGGATTATATTTGTTTGTATTCTTCCTATTGTTACTTCAGTTTTTGAAGCTTTTTCATTTCTCATGCAATTTTGGTAGTACTCTTCCAACTTAATCTTTTGAAGAGTTAATGCTTCATATGGAATCAGACCAAAAGTAATGATATTTTGCGGTTTAACAATTTCTATTTCCCTTATCAGCGATGGAAGGAATATTTTTATTTTTACTCTATTCGGTAGATCGGCGTTTTCACCTGCCCACTTTACTATGTTCGTAAAATTGAAGCTTTTTGATTTGAGGAAATCATAAACCTTTTTAGCAAACGATTCGTCCCATGTTTTTCTTTTTTCAATCTCCAGCATTAAGTTGTTTTCAAATTGCCCAGCTTTATGGAATACTCTCCAAATATTTTTTGTTCCTATAAAAGGTGCCCTGATTCCTTTCCAGTTTGGATTAGTAGATATGTTTCTAATGGTGGGATTGATGAAAACAAACATGTATTTGGGAATATTTAATTCCCCTCCGCTGGGAATAGGCATTAGGCTGCTATTCGGGAAATGTTTTTTATTGAGTTCAATTATATGATTATATAAATCGGTCAGATTTGATATTTTTTCCAGGGTCATGCTGAAATAATAGCATTTTTGTTTTTTAACGTTTTGCGGTGGCCCCGAGCAGTGGTTTAGGTTGCTTGGGGCTATGTGGTTAGACGATGATGGAGGAGACATTGACGTTTAGTGCCGCCAAGCACATATCGACTACGTCACTGTCTGATTCTCTACATGTCGGAATTCGGTAAACACGACCTTCGAATACACCGCAAATCAATGAGATTTGACTTGAGGCAAATCCCACTGATTCGAATACTAGCACGGAGGAAATCCTTTCTCCGAGGCTGAAGGCATGTCCGACAGTCATGTTGATCGCAACCAAGATCGCCTTCTCTGGTGGGAGAGCTTCCCTGCTTGGGATCTCGTAGACCTGAACTTCTAGCCGATCAGCCAGAAGTTTACCGATCCGCAGGCACATCTTTTCATCTCCTAATAGCAGTGTGTACATCTCATCCTCCTCTAATGGATTTAAGTTGCGCAGATTATAACAACCATTATCCTTCCAATCAACAGCTATAGGTTTTTATAGTGATGTTGAGAACAAGTATCAAGTCTTAAGTTATATTTATTATTAATTCAAACAAATATACCAATACGTATTGTTGTTAGCATTATTAAAGACAGTTGTCACTCATAACAGTTAAATTGCCAACTTTCTTAGTATAGCAGGAAATTGCGCGCAAAATTAACGACTTATAGCCTTACATTAAAGGAGAAATCCCATCTTGAGAAATAAGTAATAATATAATTTGGTATAATGCAAGTGATGTAAATCTTCCTGAGGGGGTAAAGCTACCATGGCGACAAAAAAAAAGGAAAGGGTGCCGAATATACACCCCGAAGAATCATTCAAGGCGTGTACGAAGACGGGCGGCCAGTTGCCCTTGGAAGGACGGTGCGTGTCGAGAAATTGGGGATAATAAAGGAAGCCCCAATGTATGTGGCGCTTAAGATTGTGAATAGTTTTGACGGACGTTGTGTGGTTATACGGCGTGAGTACAGCGGTCCACAATTTTTAAAGCGCCGATTCTGAGCCATGTACTATATTACAGCTGAGGCGCCGGCCACAGCACTAATCTCACTTCAACCGGTACCTCAGCTGCAGCTGTACGATAATGATTATGGCAACAGAAATTGTACATAATTAAATTAAGGTTTTATAGATATACATCTATACAAACATATATTTATTTTTGTATAATAGTTCAGCTTCAAATGTCCTCTGGATAAGGACAAATGGATATGTTAGTCTTTAGCTTGGTGCCGAAAATCAATGGTGCTGTTTTTATTGTTTAAGCTTAAGATGTGATCTTGGAGCCAAAATCTAAGATCCCTTTTTTGTTAGTAGCTATGAGAAAAAAGGCAATTTTCTTAATAATATTAATTTTAATAGTTTATATTGGATTGTTTATTATTGTAACTTTTAAACCACAGAAGTTGATAAAGCCTATTACAGGTGTAAATAGTGTTTTTGTGAAAACTTATCCTCATGCAGTCCTAGAAAATTTGTGGCTCGCATACAGGGATAAAATTCAAAAAGACGGCAGAACCATAGACCGTTCGAGAGATTTTTTAACCACATCAGAAGGCCAATCATACTCCCTGCTTAGATCCGTTTGGATGGATGATAAGGAAACTTTTGATAATGTTTTGAAATGGACCAACAATAATTTGAGGCAAAGA
>CAZEAL010000125.1:0-5561 GCA_964510265.1 uncultured Candidatus Saccharibacteria bacterium | reverse complement strand
AAAGTTGAAATAGACGCCCTTTTTATTACTGCAATGTTGACAGTGTTAGGTTTTTCAGTGCACGACACCATAGTTGTTTTTGACAGAATCAGGGAAAATCTGCAGAAGCTGCCTAAAAACTGGCAGTTTTCAGAAATCGTCAATTATTCTTTGGTAGAGACCTTGAACAGATCTTTAGCGACTTCATTGACTGTTATAATTACTTTGACATCGCTGCTTATTTTAGGCGGCGAAACAATTAAGTATTTTGTTCTGGCTTTGTTGATAGGAATTGTTTCCGGAACTTACTCGTCGATTTTTAACGCCTCGCCTTTGCTGGTGCTTTGGGAGCAATATAATATCAAGAGAAGCGGAAAGAACGTTTGATGCTTCTGAAAAAATGGAATCTGCTCAAAAATTATGACAGCTCTGTTCCTGTTGCCGATCAATTATTGGAAAATCGCGGGATTATCGGCGAAGTTGAAACCGAAAAGTTTCTTAATCCTCCAAAATCTCTCAATTTAATTCAAATTCTTGACGATGACTTTAAAGATTCTCTGGAAAGATCTAAAAAAATAATTCTTAACGCAATAAATGAAAAATTGGCGATTGTAGTTTATGGAGATTACGATGCCGACGGCGTGTGCGCCACCGCTATTTTGTATAAAACAATATCAGGAAAAATGAAATATGAAAACTGCTCTTATTTTATCCCTAATAGGTTTGAGCACGGATATGGACTGTCAAATAAATCTATAAATGAAGCGGTTGCTAAAGCGGGAAGTCATAATAAAAAAATACTGTTTATTACGGTGGACAGCGGGATTACCGCTGTGGAAGAAACAGAATATATTAAAAGTCTTGGCCACTCAATAATAATAACCGATCACCACCAAAAACCCGGTATTTTACCTAATGCCGATAATATATTATGGACAGATAACTTGGTAGGGTCGGGGGTTTCATATATTCTTTCTTGTTATTTAGGATACAGTGATGACCATTTATTGTCTTTGGCGGCTATTGCCACTGTTACGGATTTACAACCGGTTTTAGGGTTGAATAGATCTATTGTGAAAGACGGGTTGGAAGTTTTAAATTCAGACCCTCCCATGAGTATTAAAACTTTGTTGCAGCTTTCAGGAAAGAATATTACTGAAGTAACTACTTACGACCTCGGATGGATAATTGGTCCGAGACTTAACTCTTCCGGGAGAATTGTAGACGCGGAAGATTCATTAAAACTATTACTGTCTGATTCTGAAGAAGAAGCACAAAAATATGCTTTAAAGTTGAATAATGTAAATTCCGAACGCCAGGATAAAACTATAGAAATGTATGGAGTAGCCGCGACTTATGAAAAGGCAAATGTACCGAAACTAATACTTTCTAGCAGTGAAGATTACCATGAAGGAATTATAGGGCTGGTGGCGGCAAAGCTTGTGCAGAAATATTACAGGCCCTCTATAGTAGTTAGTTTGGGCGAGGAATACGGTAAAGGGTCGGTACGGTCAATTCCCGGAGTGGACATTATTTCTGCTCTTAGAAAATACAGCCACATGTTTGAAAGTCTGGGAGGCCACCCTATGGCTGCAGGTTTTACAATACTTCGATCAAAACTGGAGGAGGTCCATTCACTTCTTTTAGCCGAAATGGAAGAAATAATTACCGGCGATCTGTTGACTCCTTCCATTGAAATAGATTTAAAAATTTCGTTGAATATAGTTAATCCGGAATTTGTGCGGGAAGTAAGTTCATTAAAGCCATTTGGTATGGGAAATCCCGAACCGCTGTTCTTAAGCGAAAATGTCGGGATAGCAAATATGAATATTGTCGGAAGAGATCGTCAGCACTTATCTTTTAGATTATTTGACGGTTCAAATTATTTAAAGGGAATATTCTTTGGCGGCGCAGGCTACGCGGATTCTCTTAATATAGGGGACAGAATTAATGTAGTTTACTCTTTAAAAGAATCGGAGTTTAATGGGTCAAAGTATATTGAACTAATAATTAAAGATTTGAGGAAGAATTCAGACCTTGATTATTAAATAGTAGTTTGAGAGGGTTTTTTTGAGTTTAATTTACGCGGGGGTATTATTTAAAAATATGAAACAACTAACTAGAACAATGTCTATAGAAACTTTGAAAAAGGTGGGAGAAATCGTTTTGCTTCAAGGCTGGGTGGATGTTAAAAGAGATCACGGAAAAATAACTTTTATAGACTTGCGCGACAGGACAGGCAAAGTTCAGTGCGTGGGAATAGATAAGATGTCCAATCTTGTGGAGGAATCCGTAGTTGAATTGTCTGGGGTGGTTAAATTGAGGCCGGAGAAAATGGTAAATCCGGATATAGAAACAGGAACCGTGGAAGTTGAAGTGCAGGAATACAAAGTACTTAATAAAATTGAGGAATTGCCTATTCCCGTTAACGGTGACGGTTATGAAATTAGCGAGGAAAAACGTTTGAAATATAGATATTTGGATTTGAGGCGCGACAGGATGACTAAAATAATAAAGCTTCGTTCCCAATACGCAAGAGAGATAAGGAATATTTTGTACGAAAAAGAATTTGTAGAAGTTGAAACTCCAATGCTGACGAAGTCTACTAAAGAAGGTGCGAGGGATTTTATAGTACCTTCCAGGCACAATCCCGGAAAGTTTTATGCCCTCCCTCAAAGTCCTCAGCAATATAAACAGTTGTTAATGACTGCGGGAGTGGAAAGATATTTCCAGTTTGCGCGCTGTATCAGAGATGAAGATTTAAGAGCCGACAGGGGTTACGAGCATACACAAGTAGATTTGGAAATGAGCTTCGTAACCAGAGAAGATGTTATGGCGACTGTGGAAGAAATCGTTAAGAAAGCTGTTAAAGCCGTGGGAGGAAAACTTCAAAAGGAGAACTTTCCGGTTTTTGATTATAAAGAAGCCATAGAAAAGTTTGGAGCCGATAAATTTGATTTAAGGACGGAAAAAGAAAAAGAGGAAGGAGTATTGGCATTTGCATGGGTGATAAACTTTCCCTTTTTTAAAAGAGCAGATGTTGCGGATGCGGCCGAAGTTGCCGATAGTAAAAGCGGCTGGACTTTTACACATAACCCGTTCAGCAACCCTATAGATTCTCATATGGAATGGCATTTAAAAGGAGAAAATATAGATCAAATTCTTACTACTCAATACGATTTGGTTTGCAACGGGTACGAAGCAGGAGGCGGCAGTATTCGGGCTCACACTCCGGATGTGGTAAGAGCCACATTAAGAATAATGGGATACACGGATGAAGAAATAGAGCGAAGTGTGGGACATATGCTAGAAGCATTTAAATTGGGAACTCCTCCCCACGGAGGTATTGCTTTGGGTTTGGACAGACATATCATGGTTTTAGCCGGAGAAAAATCATTAAAAGAAGTTATAGCATTTCCTATGACCTCCACAGGCAGGACAGCTGTAATGGATGCGCCGGGTGATGTAGATCCCGATTTGTTAAAGGAGTTGCATATTTCAGTTAAAAAATGACGGTGCTGGATAAAATATTAAAACTTTTAGATGAAGAAAACATTGTGTATGAAAAGGTCGAACACGAACCCGTATATACAAGCGAGGACGCGGCCAAAATAAGAGATACAGGACTTTCCATGGGTGCGAAAGCATTAATACTTTTTGCCGATAATACTCCTATATTAGTTGTCGTTCCGGGAGATAAAAAATTGGATTTTAATTTATTTAAAAAACTTTTTAGTGTTAAAGATCTTAGGATGGCGTCCAGAGAAGAAGTATATAAATTAACCGGCTTGGAAGTCGGATCTATCCCCCCGATAGGCAAGGCCTTAAATCTGCCGTCTTATTATTCCCGCGATTTTGAGAAAAAAGATCAGGTTGCTTTCAATGCTGCAATGCATACGGTTTCCATAAAAATGAAAGCCCCCGACCTGCTAAAATTAGAAAATCCTGTAATAGGGGACTTTTCCAAATGAATCAATTGCTTTAGAATCTTTAAGTTATATGGAAATTGCAGTAAATCAAAAAATCAAACTTTTTATTATAAATTTTGCAATTAATTTTATTTGGACAATAGATTGTGTTTTAGGTTTCTCCTCAAAAGTTTACGCAAAAGCAACATTGATATCGATATTGCTGTTTTTAATAACATTTTATATTCCCGGTACTCCTACCAACCAAAAACTGATGGCCGTTTCAAAAAAATACTCTTATTTATCAGATTACTTTTATGAGAATGTCGCACACAGAAATAAATTATTGTCGGCTCAAGTTTTGGGTGCCCACTCAGCAAAAATAAATTACCCGTATCTGGCTTCTACAATAGAAATGCCGGCCATCAGCGCAAAATCAGCAGTTGTTATTGACAAAGCCAGCGGAAAAACTTTATTTGAGCTGAACAAAAACCTGCACTTGGCTCCTGCATCTACAACTAAGCTAATGACAGCTCTGGTTTCTCTCGATTTGTATAACTTGACTGATTATTTAAATGTACCTTATTTGTGTACCTTGAGTGAAAGCCAGAAAATAGGATTTACTGTGGACTCGAAAGTTAGAGTGAGAGATTTATTGATTGGTTTGCTTGTGGGTTCGGGTGGGGATTCAGCTTGTACACTTTCTGTTGTGAAAGTATCAACAAATGAATTTGTGGATTTAATGAACAAGAAAGCTAAGGAGCTTGGCATGGAAAACACTCAATTTACTAATCCTGTAGGTTTGGACGGTGCTCATTTTTCTACGGCAGATGATTTATATAAGCTTGCGCATTACGCAACAGAAAATGAAATAATTAAAAACATTGTTAAACTAAAAAATATAGATATTCCCATATTGAATTTGGATGGTACAAATACAAATATATCTGTAGTGAGTACAAATAAATTATTGTGGGATATAAAAGGAAGTATAGGAATTAAAACCGGGAAGACGGAAGCGGCGGGAGAAGTATTAATTTACGAATACAACAACGACAAATTAGATAAAGATATTGTGATAATAATAATGGGAAGTCAGGATAGATTTTTAGATACTCAAAACCTGCTATTCTGGACACTAAACTCTTATAAATGGGAAAAAGACTCTTGAAAATATAGAAATAATTATTTATTGGTTTCAGTTAGATTCGGTGCGTTCTGCTTGATCAAGCTGCCTATAACAGCCGGATAGTAAATTGTTATTTCGCCGCCGGTAGTTCCTGCTGCCGAGTAGTTTCCTTCAAAGACATAAATAGGCTGTAAGAACTTCTGGAACTTAGGAGTTTCGTAATAAGCCAGATAGATATCATTGATTAATATTCTATCTACTTTAACGGGTTTGTAATCCTGGAATGCGTTTGACTCCCTGGAGGTTACATTGGCAATTACTCCTGTTCCTTTGCTTACTGCGGCCCACACGTCTTCTATTGGTGAAATAGGGTAGGTTGCATTGGATAGTGTGTCTATATCCCAAAAAGTATATTCTACTAAAGGATTATTTATAAATGTTTCTGTGGAGGAGCTGATATAAACGCGTATGAGTCCTCTTTTTGGATCGGGGCCAAGTATAGGCACTCCTTTAATTTGCCTGAAGAAATCTACAGAAGCGAGTTG
>CAZEAL010000124.1:0-6635 GCA_964510265.1 uncultured Candidatus Saccharibacteria bacterium | reverse complement strand
ATCCTGCTCAATAGTAACATCGTCAATTTTTACAGGCAGATCAACGTTAAATTTTTGAAAAACGAATTGAGTTTCTTTATTAGGGTCTCCGGCCATTGCCGCTACTAATTCCGCATCTTTATATTTATTAGATCTTTCCAGGAATTCTGTGTATTCAACGGCAGAAGCAACTGAATCCAAATCAGAGGGTTTATGTCCTATTACGTATATTTTCATAACTGATAGTTTATCATAAGTTTTTGAGTTTGGTGAAGATTATTATATATACCGTGCTGCAATTTCCGTAGTTACCTTACACTAAATCCACATTAGCCTGCTTGGCGTGAGTCTGAATAAATCTTTTTCGGGGCGGAACTTCATCACCCATAAGCATAGTAAACACTTCATCGGCCTTTACGGCGTCTTCCACTTCCACTAATTTTAGTTTTCTGGTTACCGGATTCATTGTTGTATCCCACAGTTCGTCGGCGTTCATTTCTCCCAACCCTTTAAATCTCTGAACTATAGCTTTCTTACCAGGTTCGGTTTTTAAAAATTCCTCTCTTTCCCTGTCATCAAACAGGTATTTTTTTTCTTTGCCCCACGTAGCTTTGTATAAAGGCGGAACAGCCAAATAAATGTGGCCGTTTTGTACCAGCTCAGTCATATGTCTGTAAAAAAATGTTAAATAAAGAGTGGCTATGTGGGATCCGTCCACGTCGGCATCTGCCATGATAATAAGTTTGTTATATCTTAATCTTTCAGGTGTGTAGTGGTCCCCTATTCCAGCGCCGATCGCCACAATTAAGGTTTTAAACTTTTCAGAATCAATAATTTTGTCTAATCGAGCCCTTTCTGTATTCAATACCTTCCCAAATAGCGGTAGTATGGCCTGAAACTGTCTATTTCTTCCATCTTTGGCCGGGCCACCTGCTGAATCTCCTTCTACTATAAATAGTTCGGTTTTTTTTGGGTCTTTTTCAGAGCAGTCTGCTAGTTTACCAGGGAGTACTCCCCCACCCTCCAAAGCTGTTTTCCTAATAACAGTATCCCGGGCTGCTTTTGCGGCTATTCTGGCTCTTAAAGCCAAAACGTTTTTTTCTACAATTGCTGCTGCATCTTTAGGATTCTCTTCGAAAAAAAACTCCATTGCCTCTCTCACCACTGTTTCTACAGCCGGTCTGACGTTTGAATTTCCGAGTTTTGCTTTTGTTTGTCCTTCAAATTGCAGAGTAGAAGAATCAAGCTTTACTGATACTACGGCGGTTAATCCTTCTCTCATGTCCTCCCCTGACAGGTTTTCATCTTTTTCTTTTAATATGTTGCTTTTACGGGCGTAGTCATTTATTACCTTTGTTAGAGCCGATCTGAAACCTGTTAAGTGAGTACCACCCTCATTATTTTTAATATGATTTGCAAAGCAGTAGACGTTTTCCGAAAAAGTGTCATTATACTGCATCGCGGCTTCAACAGTTACACCATCCAATTCCTTCTGAACAAAAAATATATTTGGGTTTATCAGCGATTTATTTCTATTTAATGATTTAAGAAAAGATTTTAAACCCCCCTCAAAATAGAAAGTGTAATTTTGATCGGTTCTGTGGTCAATTAACTCAAACTTAATTCCCCCCGTCAGATAAGCATATTCTCTAAGCTGGCCTATGAAGAATTTAATTCCAAAACTTATAGTTTCAAATATAGTTTTATCGGGCAAAAACTGAACAATTGTTCCGCTTTCGTATGGCCAATTGGCTAAATCCATAGTCCATTTTAATCCTTTGATTTTAGTTTTGGGATTTTTGATATCCAGTTTGCCAACGGGGCCTACTACTTTACCTCCATTTTCATACTCCTGCATAACGATCGTATTTCCCCTTCTTACTATGACTCTGCACCATGAAGAAAGAGCATTTACGACTGAAGCGCCCACTCCGTGCAGTCCGCTGGAAACTTTGTATCCGCCACCCCCGAATTTACCTCCTGCGTGCAATCGCGTAAAAGCCAATTCAAGTGCGGATACTTTGTACTCTTTTTTAATCTCGTAAGGAATACCTCTGCCGTTGTCATAAATCGCTGCAGATCCGTCTTCAAAAAATTCTACTTTAATATGGTTTGCGTATCCGGCAATAGCTTCGTCCATTGAGTTGTTAACGATTTCTGTTATAAGGTGGTGCAAACCTTCTTGTCCGGTTGAGCCAATATACATACCCGGTCTTTTTCGGACCGGTTCAAGACCTTCCAGTACTTGTATTTGCTCGGCGCCGTAGTTGCTCGAATCTTTTTTATATGTAAGTGGCATAACCTAATGATTTTAGCTGATGTTGGTTATGGATTCAACTGGCGGTTTTGGTTGATAATTAAGGGAAAATTAATGTACTATGGGGTAATGTGTGACTGAGATCCAGCATTTACGGCTAAAAATTCAAGGGCAATCTTTGTATTTAAATTAGTATTTTCCAGGTCCAGTTTTACCTTATTTAAGTTATTTATCATAGCCAACGATCCGTTACCCTTGTACTCATTCAAATAATTTCTGCCGTCAATTATGAGTTTTTCCAAATAATCTATTATTTCTTTTTTATCCATTTTTGCAGTTTCACTTGCCCACTCAAGTCTTTCACCAGTACTTTGATTTAGTAAATCCAGGAATGACGGGATATTAGGGGTTTCTCCAACCAGACCTATTTTCATTTCCCTTTTTAAAGAAATTTTACGACACCTTGATAATATTGTCGGTAAAACCGACTCTTCAGTTTTAGCTAGTAAAATTAGTGTTGCATATATAGGTGGCTCTTCTAAGATTTTTAATAATGCGTTTTGAGCTTCTCTGGTCATATAGTGAGCTTCGGTTATAACTACAACTTTACATTTATGCGAAAAAGGCTTGTTTGACAGAAATTTAATCACCTCTCTAATTTCATCGATTCCTATACTTTTTTTATCGTCCTCGGTTTTTACTATTTTAATGTCCGGATTATTTTCGCTTTTTGATACCCCCAGCTTTTCGGAAATTTCAAAACCTATTTTCTCGCGGTAGTTCTGGTCAGAGCCAAAAACAATAATAGATCCGTTCATGTTTTCTATTATATATCACGGTATGATTTGCATGTTGATCTTTCCAATATATGTATTAATTGCTATCATTTTATTATGTGATACGCGGATTTGTGTGCACACGGTTTCTTAAGTCGATAAAAAAAATCGATAACAACCTGCCTATGTTGAAATTTGATACTACTAAGTCAATAGAAGATTTACTATACGAGAGAAAACTCATTAACTCGGATCAGCTTTCTGCAATTAAATTTGAACATGTAAATACCGGCAAAGAAATAACCCAAATTGTTAAGGAACGCGGTTATGTGAGCGATGAAGACTTCGTTAAAGCCTTTGGGGATGTGTATGGTATTGAGTATGTAAATTTGACTGGTAAACAAATACCTGCTGAATTAGTTGAGCTGGTTCCCCTTTCGGTTGCTAAAAAATATAATATAGTCCCCTATTTGCTTGAAGGCGACAAACTTTCAGTGGCAATGGTAGATCCTTTGGACTTACAGACCATTGAATTTATAGAGAGAAAAACCAGCTATAAAGTTGTTCCGTTTATTACATCTCAAAAAGAAGTGGACCGCATTTTAGACGAGCAAAAAGGTAAAGCAATCGGAGAAGAAATCAGCGCCGCGCTCGAGGAGATAAGCCAGACCACATTAAAGATTGACGAATCGGGTGGCGAGTTGACCGACGCCACTATACGGGATGCCCCGATTGCGAGAATAGTCGGTATGATTTTAGAAACCGCAGTTAAAACTCTGGCTTCTGACATTCACTTAGAACCGGGTGAAAAGGGGTCGCGGCTGCGATATAGAATTGACGGAGTTTTGGAGGAAAAAAGAATATTACCTAAAGAAATGCACGATTCTATAATAGCCCGTATTAAAATATTGGCCAAAATGAAAATTGACGAAAAAAGAATTCCGCTTGACGGAAGATTTAAAGTTCAGGTTGGAAATACTCAAACCGATTTGAGAGTTTCAACACTTCCTACTATTTACGGTGAAAAAGTGGTTATCAGGTTGCTGAAAGAAGAAGGTGCGGTATTCACATTTAAAGACTTAGGTCTGCGAGGATTATCCTTAAAAAGATTTGAAGAACAGATTTTAAAGCCTGTTGGCATGGTGTTAGTTACAGGTCCGACCGGATCAGGTAAAACTGTTACATTGGCATCTGCTTTAGCTAAATTAAATACTGTAAGAGTGAATATAGTTACTATAGAAGATCCGGTTGAAATTAGGGTTCTCGGTGTAAATCAAGTTCAAATCAACCCTCAGGCGGGTTTAACTTTTGCCAACGGTTTAAGGGCTTTCTTGCGACAGGACCCTA
Organism: uncultured Candidatus Saccharibacteria bacterium; assembly: GCA_964510265.1. Lineage (GTDB taxonomy): Bacteria > Patescibacteriota > WWE3 > UBA101185 > UBA10185 > 2-02-FULL-38-14. The sequence goes on along the minus strand of CAZEAL010000124.1, from coordinate 2,276 downwards.
ATATTATAATGGTAGGAGAAATCAGGGACGGTGAAACAGCGGAGCTGGGCGTACATGCAGCCCTTACCGGTCACTTGGTTTTGTCTACTTTGCACACAAACTCCGCTTCAGGTGCATTGCCTAGGCTTTTAGATATGGGGATCGAAAACTTTTTGCTTGCATCCACAGTGAACGTAATATTAGCCCAAAGACTTGTCAGAAAGATTTGCACTAATTGCAAGGAGGAGCACGAAACGCCTGAAGAGGTTCTGCAGGAAATGAAAACAGTATTATCGTCAATTGAAAGAAATAAGACAATAATGCTTAAGGATCCGGAGACGGCAAAAATAGTTAAAAAGTTTAACGAAGGAGAGATAAAATTATATAAAGGCAGGGGTTGCGATAAGTGTGCGAATACGGGATATAAAGGGAGAATTGGGATTTTCGAGGTTTTGGAAATGTCTGATAGAATCGGTCGTTTAACTCTTGAAAGCAGTACGGCCCAGCAGATACAGGATGTCGCGATGGAGGAAGGAATGTTAAATTTAATGCAGGACGGATATTTGAGAGTTGTAGAAGGAATGACTACTCTAGCTGAGGTTATGAGAGTCGCGAAGTAATAAAGTAAAAATATGAAACTAACCGCGTCGCAATTATTAGAAAAAGTACTGTCACAGAACGCGTCAGACCTGCATTTGTCGGTCGGGGCGAATCCGATGATAAGAATAAACAGAAGACTTTCGCCTCTTGATGATGCGCCGTTAATGGTGGGAGATATAGAATACTTCCTTTCACAACTGATGGAAAAAGAACAGAAAGATTTGTTCGAAGTTAACAGAGAACTGGATTTTTCAGTATCGCTGGGGAATAAGGCAAGGTTTAGAGTTAACGCGTTTTATCAGCGCGGTTATCCTTCAGTAGCACTAAGACTAATTCCGCCCCACCCCCCTTCTTTGGAAACTCTCAATCTTCCTAAAGCCATAAGCAGTTTGTGCGAAATGCGACAAGGCTTAGTAATGGTAGTGGGACCTACCGGTCACGGCAAATCTACGACTATAGCATCAATGATTCAAAGGATAAATGAAACAAGGGCAGAACACATAATTACAGTTGAAGATCCGATCGAGTACATATTTACCAATAAACTGTCTATGATTGAACAAAGGGAAATGTATTTGGATACGCATTCGTGGGAGATATCTTTAAAATCTATTTTAAGGCAGGACCCTAACGTAGTTATGATCGGAGAAATGAGAGATACTGACACAATAAGTACGGCTCTTCAAATAGCTGAAACGGGTCATTTGGTATTTACCACTTTACATACTAATTCTGCCGCACAATCGGTTGATAGAATCATCAGTTCATACCCCGAAGAAAAAAGAGCAGAAATAAGACTGCAGTTTTCGCAGGTGCTTGAAGTTATTATTTCTCAAAGACTTCTCCCCTCCAACTCTAAAGGTATGGTTCCCGCAGTTGAATTGATGTTGGCAAGCGACGCCATAAGAAATTTAATTCGGGAAGGAAAGACACATTTGATAGATAATATGATTGGAAACAGTATAAGTATGGGTATGAGTCCTCTTGATAGAAGTATGGCAACTTTGGTAAACGACGGATTAGTGGAAATTAACGAAGCATTAAAATTCAGCCCGCGTCCCGACGAATTAAGAAGGATTATTAAAGAAACTAAAGTAGCGTCTAAATAATTAGTAACAAAAATATGGCTATTTATAATTATGTAGCTTCAGACAACTTAGGTGCCAGACGCGTAGGCACCGTGGACGCCCGCACGGAAGAACTTGCAATTGCCCTTTTGAAAAATCAGGGAATGTATGTTCTTAGTCTAACTGAGAAGAAATCGAATATTTTAGATCTACTCGTAGAAATTCGCGGAGTTCCCGAAGATGAAGTAGTAAATTTTACCAGACAGTTTTCTACAATGATATCTGCCGGTTTGCCTATTTCCAGAGCTTTGGAAATTTTGGCCGATCAAACTGCAAATAGAAAAATGAAAAAAATATTGGGGGATGTTTTAAGAGATGTTGAGGGGGGTTCGTCGTTGTCGATGTCTTTGGGAAGGTATCCGAGAGTATTTAAAACAACATATCAAGCCTTAATCAGAGCAGGAGAATCTTCTGGCAAACTGGACGAAATACTAGCCAAGCTTGCAACCACTATGGAGGCTAACCGCGAACTGAAAGCAAAATTTAAGGCAGCTATGATATATCCAGCAATTGTTTTCATGGCCATGATAGGTGTCTTTGTAATCATGATGGTTTTTGTTATACCTAAAC
>CAZEAL010000123.1:0-3797 GCA_964510265.1 uncultured Candidatus Saccharibacteria bacterium | reverse complement strand
TGCCCGTAAGAAAATCTATATTTAAATCTTCCGAGCATTTGAATTATATCTTTCGGCAGGTTATAAACTCCCACTCTATGACATAAATTATCCCCTTCTTTATACATTATGTGATTGACTTCATTTCTGGTTTTTTCAACTATTTCTTCAATTTTGGCGGGCTGGATTCTTCCGTCCGATATCAATCTCTCCAGAGAAATTTTGGCAACTTCTCTTCTAACAGGGTCAAAAGACGAAACGATCACTTCCCCCGGAGAGGAGTCTAAATCAAGTTCTACTCCTGTCAGTTCTTCAAAAGTAGTTATATTTCTGCCTTCTTTTCCTATTATTCTTCCTTTTATATCTTCATCCGGAAGTTTAACTTTAGAAGTTGTGTATTCTACTACGTAATCGGTTGCTCCATATCTCATGGCTTCAATTAAGATTTCCTTAGCTTTCTCTTCCGACGTTTTCTTGATTTCTTCCTCCATTTCCCTAATTCTCTTGCCCTTTTCTTCGATAAGTTCCTTTTCGAATTTATCCAAAAGAAGTTTTCTTGCTTCATCCCGGGTTAACGTGGCAACCTTTTCCAATTGTTCTTTCTGATTTTTGTACATTCCGTCCACTTCTTCCTGTTTTTTATCTATAGCTTCTTTTGCCTGCTTCAAAGTTTTGAACTTAGATTCTATTTCTCTTTCTCTTGATTCCAATTGGGATTTTCGTATGAGTATATCCTTTTCAAGAGCCCCCTCTTGTTCTCTTATGCTCCTAATACTTGTTTCTGCTTCGGTTTTTATTTTAAGAGCGGAATCCTTAGCTTCCAAAATTATTTCCTTTGCCTTGCTTTTAGCCTCAAGAACCAAAGGGTCTTGTGATACATCTAAATTTTTCGGTTGTTCTACAACGGGATGTGGAACTTGGGAAGGTTGATTCGAATTACCATTTCTTTTATGTACAAGCAGATAAATCACTAAACCACCTGTGGCGAGTGACAATAAAATTGCAACTATAATTACAAGAATGTCCGGCATAAATCCTCCTAAACGCTTTAATCAAATACGCTGTCAACTATTAGGAAGCTTTGCCGATTAATAAGGTTGGAGAAGAGTCAAAGAAACTATGAATGCGCCTTATCAGGCTGCCTATGGTCAGTATATATTGATTCAATATTTTTCCTTTAGTAGTCATAAAAACCTCATATTAATACTAATCGGCCAAAATCCTAAAAATGATTATCTATGTGAATTCTATTTTACTTTGAATTTTGTGTCAACAACAGCATAAACCGATTCGGGCGAAAACCCTTTCCCTATGAGATATGAGATAAGTTTTCTCTTCACTGTAATTTTATCCAAACCTTTCCTCATGCTGCCTAGTTTTTTCTCGGCAATAATCATTGCGGAAGCCATCTCATAGGTTTTGGTATAGTCCTTTAGTACATCTTCAATTATTTCTTTGGAAATTCCTCGTCTGAATAAATAATTTTTAATGGCAAGTTTGCTTAAAGGCTTCTTAGAGTGCGCTTTTTCTTCTACAAAAGTGGTCGCAAACTTATGATCATCGATCATTCCCAAAGATTTAAGTTCGGCGTTTATCCATGATTTAACTGCTTCTTTTTCACCCTCGGAAATTTTTTCTTTAGTTAGATAAATCCCCATCCTGTCAGAAACTTCCTTACTGCTTCTTATACGATAAGATAAAAAGTTAATAACTTTATCGAGGATTTTAAAATTCAGTTTTTTATTCTCTATCATCAGTAGAGGTTTCTTTGGACTCTTCGGCGCCCAGTCTTAATGGCACGCTGGCCTTTTCTTGAACAATTGCACGTATTTTCCTTTCTATCTCATCCCTCACTTTCACATTAGATCTCAGAAAACCCCTGACAGCTTCTCTTCCCTGACCTAACTTTTCCCCGTTGTATTCAAACCAGGATCCGCTTTTCTTAATTAAACCGAGCTCAACTCCCACATCTATAAGATTTCCTTCTTTGCTTATTCCTTCATTAAACATGATATCAAACTCAGCCGACCTGAATGGCGGAGCAACTTTGTTTTTCACTACTTTGCAATTTACTCTAATTCCCGTCACGGTATCTCCTTCTTTAAGAGATTCTACCCTTCTTACTTCCAGTCTTACCGATGCGTAATATTTTAAAGCTTTTCCGCCGGCTGTAGTTTCGGGGTTTCCGAACATAACACCTATCTTCGATCTCAATTGGTTAGTAAATACAAGCGTGCAATGAGATCTGTTGACCGCCCCAGTGATCTTGCGCAATGCCTGGCTCATCAACCTCGCCTGTAAAGCGACAAAACTATCCCCCATTTCTCCTTCAATTTCAGCGCGCGGCACCAAAGCAGCAACCGAATCTATAACAATTACATCCACTGCATTAGATCTGATTAAAGTCTCAGCGATATCCAGCGCTTGTTCTCCGGTATCCGGCTGTGAAACCAGCAATTCCTCAACTTTAACACCGGTCCTGGACGCGTAAATCGGGTCAAAGGCATTTTCCGCGTCTATTAAAGCTGCCGTTCCGCCAAGTTTTTGAGCTTCGGCTATAATATGTTGCGCTAATGTAGTTTTTCCCGATGATTCCTGGCCGTAGATTTCTATAATTCTTCCTCTTGGAACTCCCCCTACTCCTAATGCTATATCTAATGCTATAGAACCGGTCGGAATAACAGGCATACTTTTCTCGGTGCTTTTATCACCCATTTTCATGATTGAACCTTTACCATATGATTTATCAATCTGTTCAAGCGCCGATTTTAAGGCAATTTCTTTATTTCTTTTTTCGGTATCGGTCGGCATTTCTTTTAAATTCTTCGGATCTTTTACTATTGACATTTAACCTCCTTTACTCGCACCCAGTCTGCGACAGTTGTAAAATTATTTTATATAGCCTCTATACCTATATTGTAGCAATGTAAATAAGTTTGGCAATTATATCTTTCTACTTTATTTAGAAAAGACTTATTAATACACACATCTCAAGAAATCAAATTCAGAGCACTTTTCAATCTATCCAGAACTTCTTGTTTTTCCATTAATCCCAGAACGTCGAATAATGGCGGGGTAGCCTCCTTCCCGGTAAGAGCCACCCTTAAAGTCATAAATGCCTCTTTTGGTTTATATCCCTTCAACGTCAGAAGTTCATGCGACCTTTTATCTAAGTTTTCTTTATTCCAATCAGAATTGTTCATTTCATTATAAAGTTTTATATAAGAACTCAAAATGTCTGCTGCCGAAACAGGATCTTTCGACTTTTCCAGTAATAAATCTTTATTCACAAACGGCGTCTCAAAAAAATACGAGATCAGTTCTTTTATGTCTTTATAAACATGAAGCCTTTCATGTACAAGCTCTAAAACTTTTAATAAATAATCTTTTGAGAATTTTTGTATTTTGAATTCAAGATTATACTTATCTTCCCATACAATTAACTTATTATACAAATCTTCCACCGAAAGTTTTCTAACATAGAAAGCGTTATACCAGATTAGTTTATCTCTATCGAATGAAACCATATCTGACTTTTGCACCTTTTCAAGAGAAAAATCCCGAATAAATTCTTCAATAGAGTAGATTTCTTTTTCCGTTCCGGGATTCCAGCCCAAAAACATCAAAAAATTAAGCATGGCTTCGGGAAGGTATCCTTCTTCCAAAAACCCCTGCGCCGAAACAGAACCCATTCTTTTGGATAATTTCTTGTTTTCTCTGATTTCTTTGAGCAAGGGCAGATGCCCATAAACAGGCAGTTCCCAGCCAAAATATTTATAAAGAAGAATATGTTTGGGAGTAGACGGAAGCCATTCAAG
>CAZEAL010000122.1:0-3708 GCA_964510265.1 uncultured Candidatus Saccharibacteria bacterium | reverse complement strand
TGAATTTCATTATTTAAAAAATCCAAGAATTTTTCTTTTTTTAGTGTTTTTTCTTGAATATCATCAGGAATAAAGCGCGACATTTCCTCATAAAAAGCTTTTCCTTTAACAATGCTACTTAAGTTAAGCAATCTATTACTTAACCGATCGGAATAATCAGCAATATAATAATCATTGATTTTTTTAAGAATAAATTCCGCGTTAATTTTAGCGCCCTGTTGCTTTAGCCAGCGCAAATCCCAAATATCACGATGTCGGATAGTGCGATTACAATTAACGAAAGAAATCAACTTATCTGCCATGATTTCATCTAATGTTTCAGTCATCACTAAAATATCACTATACCCGTCTGGTAAAAAATCATAATTATGTTTTAGTGATTGAGGTGTTCTTGAATAAGACGGAATATTGATGACTTCAATTTTAATTCTTTGTTTCGGAAGATCTTTTTTTCCAGGTGAGGTTGTAATACTAATCTGCCATTTATCAACTTTAATTTCATTGCCTTGGATCTCTTGTGCCATTTCCTTTGGTTCTTTAACCGTGACTTGAAGTCCATATCGCTTCCCAAGATATTCTTCGATGCAATCTTTCATCATCATCAAATCAGCAGTTTTAAAACTTTTTCCACCAGCAAAATCCAGATCCTCACTAAACCTCGGCGCACCATAACAAAGACGAAGTGAAGTACCGCCTTGAAAAGTTAATCGATCCAATAAACCATCGCTATCTAATGCAAAGAGAATATCATAGTGAAATAATTCTTTTTCAATAACAGGGCGCATATGCGTTCGCCCTTCCATCCGCATGGCTTGCTCAACAAGCGTATTAAAATTTTCTTGTTTATTCATCATTAAGTTCTCTTAAATTGGCTAAATTAATATTACGCCCTGTTCTTTTAAGATCGCGCCATGCTGTTTTTTTTGTTGCAATTCTTAAAGGACGTGCGGTATCAACAAGTGTATTTTGAAGAATGTCTGCTGCTGATCTTTTGGTGTGGGTAAATTCAATTACACCATAGGGCGTTTTGTAAATTCCTTCACGTCCTGTGGTCATCACCGTTAAACGATCGATCGGTACTTGAGAAATGACACCATATTCAGATAAGGCTGATTCTAGGCTTACATAATTATATTGACCTGCTCGGAGTGTTTTTGTAATTCGTTCAATAGCGTAAGAATCAAAACAATGCGCTTCTTTATTAATATAAATACTGCGACATGCGCGTTGTAAAAGCCCTGATTTTACTAATCGTTCTAGACCTGCGATTAAAGCCTTGCGACTATCCTCAGGGAATAATTTGGCAAGCTCATGATTCGTGAAAATGTACCGTCCCTTTTTATCCCACTCCTTTAGCACTCTTATTGCTTGAATTTTGTTCATAATAATCTGTTAAGTATACATAAAATCTATGTTTTTATAGTATAGGCGTACACTTGAAAATTATCAAATATCAATCATCACGGGCAATATCCACCTTCATGATTTTTTAGAGAAAAAAGAAGACGTTGCCCCTTGCTCACCCTGTTCCAACGATTCCTTTTTTGTATCCGGTTTTTCTCTTTCCACGATAGGCATAACAAGTCTCGCCTCTGCTTTAACCCCGCCCGCCAAAACAACCAAGGGCTGCTGCTTTTCTTTTTCTTCCTTCTTTTCTACCGCTTTATACTCAAGCCAATTTAATTTTAATTTAATCACTCGACGACGCAAGGCTTCATCTTCTTCTCCACCGCGTCCTTCAAATGAGGACGGGTTTTGCGTCCCTATCAATATAAATCCCGGCTTTTTCGCAAACACGCCATTTTCATCCACACCCATCAAATAATTATTTAATAACTTCATCGGCCACAAACCAAGATTGAATTCATTCGATATCACTATCCCGCCCGCATTAAATGCCTCCCTCAATAATCTCTCTTTTTCATGTAAGGGTGTCGTCCCAGAAATATAATAAATATTATTCTTTTGTTCCGAATGCGATTCTACATATTCTTTCACCAGAAAATTTACAAAATACGTCTTCCCTACACCTGAATCTCCTTCTAAAAATACACCCCCTAAACCTAAATCTGTGTTCCCTTCTTTTAAAACACTATTCCTCATTTCCAATAAGTTTCTTATAAAATAATAAGTTTCTTTCTGATGCTCTCCTAGCCCTTCCCTTTGCTCCTCTCTTTTAAACATCTGCCTCGATAAAACCGATTGCGTCGGTTTGAAGGCTTCAAATTCCTCACTCATGCCCGGTATATCCGACAACGCTTGCTTTCCTATCTCATAAGCCATCTCCGTCGCTAAATTTTGTAATACCCCTTCGTCTCGAATATTTTCACGTTTTATTTCCGCTACCAATAAGTTCACCATCAACTTCACTTCTCGCGGCGTCATTAATACTTCTTCTTTTCCGCTCTCGCTCTGCCGCTGACTCGATACTTGAAGTAAGTGCTCATACACTTTTCCTAAAATATTCGACAAATTATTTAAAGTCTTTTCCTTTATCTCTCCTCGTGCTAACTCTTCTTTTAATAATAATCTAAATTGCGGTATCACTAAGCGTGCTTGGATGTAATAATAGGGCAACCTTTCAAACGAGACCCTGACCGTGTGCGCATTCAAAAAACCTTCCGTGCTTCTCCCCCCACCATAACTCGCCGGATTAAATGCAAAAACTACTTTGTGTTTTTCTGTTAAAGGCCAATATTCCCCTTGCCAATAAAATCCAGGCGGTCGGTTATATAAACCTTCAAATCGCTCTAAAAATCCTTCTCCTTCTCCACTTACATTTCCCACTAAACTCGCTTCGTCTACAATTAAAATCCCGCCGTTCTTGTTCTTTAACCATGACGCTAGAGAATACGTCGTCTCCTTGTTTTTTAATTTCTTCGCTAACACATGTTCTAAAAAATAACTCTTCCCTATCCCCGTGACTCCCTCCAGCATCACCCACGGCGATTTACTTAAGCCCGTCTCTACTGCTCTTAAGCGTCTTTCATCCAATCGTTCAGATCTTTCTTCAGCTGTGTCTCCTTCAATTTCTCCACTCGGTGACCTTAAGGGATCACTTAAATACGAACGCTCTAAACTCGCAAAATCACCTGCTTCGCCCTCTCCTATTCCTACGATTCTTTCACCGTAAATTTCTTCTAATAATTCTTCTTTTTCTTTTTGAGTCACTTGTTTTAACTCAAGTGAATGTCCTGCCATATACTTTAAACATTCATTTTCGTTTTGATTAGCGATCACTATCAACTTTCCACTATAGGCTTTCCCCCCTACCCGACCTAAACTTAATTCCATTAAACCATCGTATAATTCAGGTGATAGCCTTCCACTGGCACCCAGGATTACCGTCTCCCCTTTTTGTAATTTCCTGACTAAATCACTTAATTGGCTTTCTAATACAAATCGTCCTTCTTTTAAAAAACGATCTCTTATCTCCGCTAATCTCTCTTTCGGATACCAAGACAATTCAGAAGGTAATAAGCTCGCTATATCAAAATACGTCGCACGGGGTTCTTCTCTTAAACGTTTACGCACCGCGTAATACACATCCGCGTGAAGATACCACTCTATCTTTTCACTTCGACTTTCTCTTTCGTCTTTTTCTTCAAACCTACTCGGCGATAACACGTTTAAAAAATCAGGCATAGCTTCTTTACTTCTCACCAACACACGAACTTGTATGCCTTGCTTATGCGCTTCTGTGAAAAA
>CAZEAL010000121.1:0-1721 GCA_964510265.1 uncultured Candidatus Saccharibacteria bacterium | reverse complement strand
TCAGAGAAATATCCCTTTATAATATAAGGCCCATAAAATACTGAACTAAGAATTATAATGGGAAGTAAAAAATAAATAGTAAAGGTTTTAATATCCGCTAACTTAAATGAGATAAGCGATATTGGTATCGCAAAAAATAGAGTGTCATAATGAGTCAAAATTCCCAAAGCCAGGAAAAAGCTACTAAATAATAAAAGTAATAGATTTTTGTTTTTTGTATATAGCAAACATAGAAATAATGAAATTAAACAAAACAATATCAAAATACTTTGATATTGTGCAGTCCTGCTAAAGGCTATATTAAAGCCACTCAAAGTAAATAGAAAAGATGCATAAACAGCCTCTTTCCACCCGAACAGGTTTCTTACGATTAAATAAAATACCAAAACCGATAAAGAACCGGCCATTGCAAATGGCAATCTAATATATTTCTCATTAAAACCATTAAAAGTATTTTCTGTTAACCAAGTAATAACGAATTGGAGCGGACCTTTTCTCTGATCAAGCAGGAAATCGGTAATACTGATACTTTTATTATAAAAAATTGCTTTGGTTTCATCACCATAAAAATTGGAATAACCAAGTTGGGGAAAACGTAAAATCACTGTTACGGATAAAAGTACGGCTATAATTATTAATTCAATTTTTGAAAAACTGTATGTGAAAAAACGTAGATCTTTCCGCATTATTTATCATGTTCGGACAAAAACTTTTCCGCATCCAGAGCAGCCATACAACCTAAACCCGAAGCGGTTATGGCCTGCCTGTATTTATAATCCGACACATCACCCGCAACAAAAACACCTTCCTTGCTAGTTTTTGTATTATCGCTAACCTGTATATAACCGAGCTTTCCAAGCGTAACAAATCCCTCCAAAAATTCCGTGTTAGGTTTATGACCTATGGCTAAGAACAAACCTTTCACATCTTCCATAACATATGTTTCATTTGTAAGATTATTTACAACCTTAACACCTTCAACAAATTCACCTCCCAAAACATCTAAAATTTCGGTATTAAAATGAAACACAATTTTTTCATTTGCGGAGGCCTTGGCGTACATATACTTACTCGCCTTCATTTTATCCTGACTTCCTCGCATAAGCACATAAACTTTAGGGCTGAATTTTGTTAAAAACAGGGCTTCTTCCATAGCTGTATCACCTCCACCTACTACAGCTACATTTTTTCCTTTAAAAAAGAAACCGTCACAAGTTGCACAAGCAGAAACACCCTTTCCACGCAATCTTTGCTCGCTTGGCAACTCAAGCCACTTAGCAGTAGCTCCAGTTGCTATAATAAGGGTTCTTCCTTCATAAGTGTTTCCTGAATCAGTTTTTACAATAAAATTTTTATCTTTGGAACCCGAAACAGACACTACATTTTCATCTTTAAATTCGGTATTAAATTTTAATGACTGCTTCCTGAATGTCTCTATTAATTCCGGACCCAATATTCCATCAGGAAAACCTGGATAGTTTTCCACATCAGTAGTTAGCATTAATTGCCCCCCGGAAGGTTGCCCAGATATTACTAAAGTTTTTAAATTTGCCCTGGAAGTATAAATTGAAGCGGTAAGACCGGCAGGACCTCCACCTAATATTAATACATCAAATATGTCGCTATTCATTGCACAATTATAACAGTTGATTATCTATTTCGAATATGCATAATATTTAACTATGAAAAATGTAAAAAAGAATAAAGTTAGCCAAAACAGC
>CAZEAL010000120.1:0-15109 GCA_964510265.1 uncultured Candidatus Saccharibacteria bacterium | reverse complement strand
AAATTGCCGGAAACATTAAACTTTTCCGGTTATTATTTTCGATAAATAGAGATAATATTACTGCCAAATAGATGGTGCCAAGAAGCAGCCCCCACACATGAGCGTGTAAATCGGAAACCAAAAACGAATAAATCGGCATTTCGGTGATAGTATTGTCAATAAATCTGGTAGGGTCGGGATACCATGGAGACGAGCCGATCTTTAAAATCCACCTAACCGAAAATAAAGTGCCGGAAAACTGTACAAAAAAAACTGTCAGTGTACCTGCAATAGTAGAAACTAAATTTCTTCCTTCCGGAAACATAAATGAAAATAGATTTTTTCCTAAACTATACAAACACATCCCCAAAACTCCGAATATCCAGACAACCAGAACAAAAAATCCGGGACCCAGATTCATACGCATAAGATTTAAAAATACATATGAAATAAAATGCCCGAAATAATAATAGTTAACCGTATTACCCGCTAGCCAAACATCGTTCGGAGGGAGAGTGGGGGATTCAAACAAAGATTTAATTAAACCGAAATCCATAAATCTTTCAATCGAATATACTTCCGGTTCGTGGCTGCGTACAAAATACCAAAGAAGCGCAAATGCAATAAATATTAACTGGCTGAAAAAAATATTTAATAATATCCGATTGTTGATAACAGGTAATTTTGTCTTATAAAATACCAGTGCATTTATTAAAAACCAAACTGCAAAAGAAATATAAATATATACACTCCGCAACCCAAAAGCAGAAGATAATACAAACGCAAAAAAAGATATTATAACCAAACTTAAAACATGGGAAAACGCATAACCTTTATCATTGAAATTGCTGAATATACGAGAAATTACCGGAAATCCCGAAATTCCTACCAAAAAATTAACAACCAAGAGAGGAAATAAAAAGGTATTCAGTTCAGTTAAAAAAATATCCATACAAAAAAGCACCTAAAGTATATTTCTATTATACCGCCCAGATTCTGGAAAAAAGACTAAAAACTGATAAACTTACTGTCATGGACATACAAAAGAGGGTAGATGAAATAAATCTTCAATTTAATGACAATTTGAAAAAGACAAAACTTACCGGCGATTTTGATAATCTTTATCTCAAATACTTTTCAAAAAGTTCCGGAGCTACTACATTACTTTTAAAAGAACTCCCAAAATTCAGTGAAGAAGATAAAAAGAAATATGGTCCTCTCCTAAATGACATTCAAAATACCCAAAAAGAGGCTATTGAACAGGCTAAAATACTATACCAGACCGAGCAAATATTAAGCCCTCTTATAGATTTAACCTTGCCCGAAAAACCCGATGAAACAGGAATGCTTCATCCTCTAACCCATATTATACGCGAAATGAATGATTTTTTTAGATACTACGGATTTTCAGTTGCCGAAGACAGAGAAATTGAAACCGTCGAATACAACTTTAGAAAGCTCAATTTACCCGAAGACCACCCCGCTACGGACCTACAAGACACGCTGTTTGTTAAGCAACCAAATGTCTTATTGAGAACGCACACTTCTTCTGTTGAGGCCAGAATCCTAACAAATTACAAACCTCCGATCAGAGTTGTAACGCCCGGAAAAGTTTACCGAAACGAAACCGCAAATAAATCGAATAGTTCGTTTTTTCACCAGTACCAAGGCGTTGTGGTAGATAAAGGCATCACTATGCAAAATCTAAAGGCAACCATTGAAACCTTTTTGAAATTTTTATACAACACCGATATAAAAATAAGATTCCGATATAAATACTATCCGGAAGTTTCTCCTGGTATGGGCGCAGATATAGGGTGCACATTCTGCGGAGGCAATGGATGCGAGGTTTGCAGATACAGGGGGTGGATAGAAGTTTTGGGGTCTGGAATGATTAACTACAACACGTTAAAAATGTGCGGAATCGATCCGGAAATATACACAGGATTTGCATGGGGAATGGGGCTGGACAGACTCGTTATGACAAAATTCGGAATTCCGGATATTAGAAAATTATACGGAGGAGGAATGGTTTACAAATAAAAACTATGAAAGTTCCGTTAATATGGCTTAAAGATTATATAGATTTGAATAAAAACCCAAAGGAAATTGCGGCATCGTTTACCTCATTAGGACTGATGCTCGACAAGCCAATTGAAAATGACATTCTCGACTTGGAGCACCGCATGGACCGTGCAGATTGGCTCTCTATTACCGGCTGCGCAAGGGATCTTGCCGCTTTCGAAAACGCAAAATTCAAATTTCCAAAGGTTCATAAGGAAAAGGGAAAAGAACCCACAAAAGAAAGTTCTGTAGAAATTAAGGTAGAATGCCCCGATTTAGTAAACAGATTCAACACCAGGGTATTTAGAAATATAAAAGTTAAGGAATCACCGCAATGGCTCAAAGAAAGGCTGGAAGCTTATGGAATGCCCAGTATAAACAATATAGTAGATATCACGAATTTTGTAATGGTAGAGCTGGGACAGCCTATGCACGCGCAGGATATAGATAAAATGGAAAAACCGGAAATTATAATAAGAAGAGCAAAGAATGGCGAAAAAGTAAAAACTCTTTTGGGGGAAGAAGTAGAGCTTGATCCTGATATTTTTGTTTTAACCCAAAACGGTAAAGCATCGGTAATTGGAGGAATTGTGGGCGGGGAAAGCACTGGTGTAGATAACTCCACAAAGAATATAGTTTTAGACGCGGGAAATTATAATCAAACAAACGTTAGAAGAAACTCAAGAAAATTAAAAATTCAAAATGAAACGGTATTAAGATACGATAAATATTTAAATCCGGAATTGACCCAAATTGCTATGGAAAGAGCGGTTGGGTTGATTTTGGAACTGGCCGGCGGGGATTACTACGAAAATTATGACTACTACCCAAAGAAAAAACACACAAATCCAATGACATTAAGATACAAAAGAATAAAAACGTTAAGCGGTATGGAAATTGAACCACCAAAGGTTAAAAATATTCTGGAGCTGTTAGAATACAAAATCTTAGATGAAGACAAAAAAGGATTAACTCTGGAAATTCCATACTTTAGAACCGATATAGAAGTGGAGGATGATTTAGTTGCCGATGTTTTAAGAATTAACAATTATGAGAAAATTCCCGTTACTTTAATTAGTGCTGCTCCGCCAAAAGAAATCACACAGCCTATTTACAAATATGAAGAAAAACTGAGGGACGCCTGCTCAAAACTTGGGCTTCATGAACATATTACCGACCCGCTGGTCGAAAAAAATGATAATGATCAAAAACAGGTGGCTCTGGAAAACTCGCAAAGCTCGGAAAAGAATTCATTGAGAACCGCAATTTACCAAACCTTGGCTCCGGTAATAGATATGTATAAAAAACAAAACATTTTAAAATGTGGATTATTCGAGGTCGGTAAAACGTTTGAACTTACAGGTAAAGGAGATTCAATAGATAATTATTCCGAAAAAAGAGTGTTGGAAGCCATTTATTATAAAGAGAATTTAAACCCATATAAAACGAGTTTGAAAGTAAAAAAACTTCTGGGAGGTTTATTAAAGGAAATGGGTGTACAAAATCATTATTTCCAAAATGAAAAAAACCAAACTTTGATAAAACAGGAAGAACTTCTGA
The DNA here is from genome assembly GCA_964510265.1 of uncultured Candidatus Saccharibacteria bacterium. Taxonomy (GTDB): domain Bacteria; phylum Patescibacteriota; class WWE3; order UBA101185; family UBA10185; genus 2-02-FULL-38-14. The sequence continues at coordinate 11,506 of CAZEAL010000120.1, read as the reverse complement.
TTGGGGAATTAAAATATGATTCTTTCACAATCTTCACTGAAGAATTGCAAAAAGCTGAAACTGCAAATACAAGAATTAAACATGACATCTCTGCCTCAACTTCTGAAGATATTTCTTTAGTGATAAAAGTGGGGTCGATAGTAGGTGAAACAATAAAATCAATAAAAGAGTTAAACTCCAGCATTACAGAAGTTTATGTCATAGATGAATATCAGGACAAAAAACTGGGTGAAAATAAAAAAGGTGTTACGATAAGAATAGAAATCGCAACCGATAAATCCAGTGCTGCAAGTATTAAGGAAAAAATTCTGGAAGTATTGAGCCAAAACCCCGATATAGAAATTAGGATATAGGAAAGTTATAATAAAAATAAGAAGAAAAAGACTAATTAATCTCTTACTAAAAATTCCCGACCTTTAGCTTCAATTTAGTAGTACCTTTATTTCCGTTCTCATCAGTCGCGGTGGCTTCAAATTCGTGCTCTCCGATTTGATCGGGTTTAAACGCAAAATTATATCCGAACGGTTCTGACTCGTCGGAAGTTATTTGTTCTCCATCGACATAAATATTTACGCGCTCTACATCTTTTGCAGAAGAAACTTCAACGCTCAACCTAAACGATAAAGGTACGGTTTGTCCGTCCTTCAACCCTACAATACCCACGTATACTTTATCATCATCTTTAAGATCCCCTCCCTCATATACTAAATGCGATTGTGTTTGCGGAGGAAAATATTCTGACTGATCATTGTAATTTTCATACACCCATTTATCAACCTCTGTCTGCCATTCAGATCTCTCGGCTAAAACCTTTATAAAAGTTTTAATTTCCGTCTTTCCCGCCTGCTTGCATGAATCGTTTGCCAATTTTTCATCTTCCTTGCAAATTTCCAGCTCCTGGTACCAGGGACTTTTGGCAGTGGGTTCAGTGCCTTTCACAAACCAGTCCTCTCTAACGGGATGGTCTCCATAAGGCTGCATTCCGGTCAGTTTATCTACTGTATGTTTTTCAACATTCTTCGGAGGTGAAAATTTTTCATTTTCTTTATCCTTTAAGAATTCCTTCATAAATCTATTCCAAATAGGAGTCGCTCCAGAAATACCCGAAGCAAGCACAGGATTCATAGCGTCGTTGTTATTATTTCCCACCCATACCCCCGCAGCAACGGAAGGAGTAAATCCTATCGCCCAGTTATCTCTTTTATCATCGGTAGTTCCGGTTTTAACTGCAACTTGATGACCAGGTATATTTAACAAACTTCCAAATCCGAAAACTTCCGATCTGGCCCCATCGTCCGACAATATATCTGAAATTAAAAATGAAACCTCCTCGGAAAGCACACGATCTCCGCCATTATCTCTCCACTTATAAATTTCGTTACCATTGGAATCTTTTACCTCCAAAATAGTAACAGGTTCTCTATAAACCCCTTTAGACGCAAAAACCGCAAAAGCATTAGTCATTTCTATAAGTTTTGTTTCACCGCCGCCCAAAGTTAAAGCCAAACCGTATCTTTGTCTATCCTTTAGAGTTGAAATACCCATGGCTTCTGCCTGATCAATCATTGCATCAAGTCCGACTATTTTTAAAGCTTTAACCGCAGGAATGTTTATGGAATTTCCCAATGACTTTCTCACAGGCATCGGCCCCCTAAATTTCCCGTCATAGTTTTCAGGATTGTACGGTTTGTCAGGAGCCGAACCAGGAAATGAAGTGGGAACGTCAACTAAAGGATATGCTGCAGTGTAACCTTGTGAAAGCATAACCGAATACGTAATAGGTTTTATTGAAGAACCAGGTTGTCTCCTGGCCAAAGATACGTTTAAGTTCGGTTCAAAAGTACAGCTGTTTTCACCTGTAATTCCTGATATACACCCCTCTGGCTCGGATTTTAGGAAATATCCTTTGGATCCCACCATTGCCAGTATCTGTCCGGTTTTAGGATCTATCGCTACCAAGCCGCCATTTCCGACATTAAGATTTTGAGACCTCTCAACTTCGTCAAAAACTATTGCCTCCGCTGCCTCCTGTAATTCTAAATCAAGACTCGTAGTAACCTGAAGACCTCCCTGCTGAACAGCTTCCTCGCCGAATTTATCTGCCAATAGCTGTCGGACGTATAATACATAGTGCGGTGCTTTAAACGGTAAAAACGTTGTTTGAAAACTCAATTTCTCATTTTTAGCCGCTTCATATTCTTCATCGCTCAAAAAATATTTCTTGCCTTCTTTATCTACCCATCCCCGAACATTCATTAAATATAAAACATAATCTTTTCTTTCAAGACCAGCTTCGGGATTTGAACCATAATACGAGTAATAACTTGGTCTTTGGGGAAGACCTGCTAAATAAGCAGCTTCAGCTATTGTAAGTTCGTTGGGAAGTTTATTAAAAAAAGCTTTGGCGGCTGTTAAAATACCATAGCTTTGACCGCCATAAGGAGTTTCATTCAAATACATCTGCAGGATTTCTTCTTTCGAATAAGCGTTCTCAAGCTGCAACGATAAAATAAATTCCTTTATTTTTCTGGTGATAGTTTGTTCCTGGGTTAATAAGGTATTTTTTATAACTTGCTGGGTAAGAGTGGAACCGCTTTGTAAATTTTCTCCGCTAATCATGTTTTTTAATGCTCTCGCAATACCTCGGAATGAGTAGCCTTTATGCTGATAAAACTGGGCGTCCTCCGTAGCCAAGGTCGCATTAATTATGCTGGGGGAAACCTGGTCCAAAGTTATAAGACTGCGGTTTTTTTCACCGTAGATTTCATAAATAGGTTTTCCGTCGCGGTCATAAAATTTAGTGGAAAGCTCAAAACTTCTTTCCAGAAGACGGTTAGGATCCGGGAGCTCGCGCGAATAATAAACCACAACAATAAATGAAAGAACCACACCGGCTACAACACCGATTAAAGAAAAGGTTGCAAGATAATTTAGAAGAACCAAAAGATTTCTGTTTTTGGTATTAGCAAACTTGGAGCCTTTTAAAAAACTGACAGACTGTTTAACAACACTTTCGTATTTTTTATTTGGATACCTTTTAGAATTTGAATTTTTTCCTGCCGTTCCGGAATTTTTTCTTATAGCATATGAAGTTTTTTGAGGCATGTAGTTATTATATCAAGATTAATAAGTATTGATTTTCATTTAATAGTGTGTGAGTTTTAGTTTAACTGATTAGTATGAAAGGGGAAAGCAATGACTGCGTTTTATGTATCAGCAGGTTTAGTACTTTTTGTTTTCCCGGAAATTCTTGGTAGCGTGGTTCCGGGATACGAAGTACCGAGACCCTTTAGAATCGGGCTCCGCATATGCGGGGCATTGGTAGACATTTTTAATTGAGGTTCTATTGTGGTTTGGACCACCATAAAATTGATTTGTTTGTTCCAACCCAACCTTTTAATCATTGCTTTCGCTTTGACTTAGAGGTTGGGTTGGGTACCGCCGGTCAGGAGGTTTGGATGATCGCGTGGCTGTGGCCCCAAGGGAACGCATCTACGGTAACCTTCACTTCTTGCCCCGCGACGGGTTCATCGAAGCGAGCCGTGAAGCGGCCATCCGGTTCCGACGCAGCTCGTTCCTCGGTCATGGCTTTCAGCCCAGGCAGCACATCCTCGAAAAACTGTCCCAACGACGACGGTTGTCCTGTAGGAGTGGACATTTATTTATCACCTCCTCTCTTATCTAGTTTTACATCATGTCAATTTTAAGTCTAAATCAACAAACAGTCAATGCTATAGGCTTTACATTGCCTTTCATGTAGCATAAAATACTAACAAATCCAATAATAGGAAAGAGGTGATATGAATGGCAGACAACGAGTGCGAGAAGTCTTTGGACGGGAGACATGATCTCGTCGATACGGGCGAGTATCGGCGAGGACAAGGTGAATTCAAAGAAAAGAAGATAAGGTGCACACACTGCGACAAATCGCTGTGGGTAACCTCCACCCAAAGAAACACCCCATCTCGCCTAGAGGTCGGATAATTCTCATACCCGCCCGGTGCTAGCCCTTTGATAGAAACACATTTATTCTGTCCGAGAGCTGGCACCCACGCATTAAGCAATCAGAATTTTAAATTTTCTTTCGATAAAATTATAAACACCTATTCATAATGTATAATAAAAGGCGAATGACCAAAATCGACATAGACCCACAAAAAATAGAAGAAATACTTAATAGGGGAGTCCACGAAGTATATACAAAAGAAGAACTCCGGGAAAAACTATTAAGCGGAAAACAATTGCACCTTAAACTGGGTACCGATGTTACAGGCCCGCTCCTGCATCTTGGTCATTCGGTAGTACACAGAAAGCTTAGAGATTTTCAAGAGCTCGGACACAAAGTAACTCTGATTATAGGGGACTTTACAACTTTGGTAGGGGACCATTCCGACAAAGTTGATGTGCGCACTGAATCATCAACAGAACAAATAAAAAAAGACGAACAGGAATACAAACAGCAATTTTTTAAGACCGTACTAGAAGAACAAACCGAAATAAGACACAATTCCGAATGGCTTAAGGATCTGGATTTTAACGATGTAATTAATTTGGCTAAACAATTTACTATTTCACAGCTTTTGGAACGTGAGGCTTTTATGATTCGCTACAAAGCTCAGAAACCGATAGGCCTTGATGAATTTTTATATCCACTAATGCAAGGATACGATTCCGTGGCTCTAAAATGTGATGTGGAATTCGGCGGAACCGATCAAACATTTAATCTCCTGGCAGGACGCAAATTAATGCCTGTTTTTGGTTTAGAACCTCAATCGGCTATGGTAATGAAACTATTAACTGGAAGCGACGGCAGGCCCATGGGAAAAAGTTTAAAAAATTATATTCCGGTTTCGGATAATCCGAACGATATATTCGGAAAAATAATGTCAACTGTGGACGAGGTAATGTTCGACTACTTTGAGCTTGTAACAAGAATTCCGATGACCGAAGTTTTGGAAATGAAACAAGCTATAGAAGAAGACGGGGAAAATCCGATGAAATTTAAAAAGATTTTAGCCAAAGACATCGTCACCTTTTACCACGGTCCAAAAAAGGCTGTCGAAGCTGAAAAAGAATTCGAAAAAACAGTTCAAAACAAAGAAGTTACTAAAGCTAATACAATCGAAGTGAGCACTCACGGAAAAATGCCCGTTCTGGAATTTTTAAAACAGGCGGGAGTTTCAAAATCCAACTCACATATAAAAGAAGTTGTTAAGCAGGGTGGGGTAGAGGTAGACAGAAAAAAAGTAACCGACTTCACTCAAGTTATAGATTTTAAAGAGGGATCCGTAATAAAATTCGGTAAAAGAGCTTATTACAGAATTAAATAACATGCGAAGTTTAAAAATGTTAAAAATAAAAATACCAAATATAAAAAATGCTACTGAGAAAGCAGAAATACTAGAAGCTGAAGAATACCAGCCTAATAACAAATATCAAAAGGCTAAAGATAAAAAAGAAAAGAACGAAAACAAATTGAAAGCCACAAAAAAATCTCTAAAGAGGACCATGAAACCATTTTTAAAAAAAGAAAACATCACAAAATTTATAATCATATTCAGCTCAATTGCACTACTGGCTACATCGATTCTTCCTTTTATCATCCAATGAAAGGCTCATCGTAATAATATTTATATATCCATAAGAGTAAAGTATAATGTGTCTATGCGTGAAGAGATATACGTAGAGCATGTATCGGCGGAAGCTTAAAAAGTGATAGAAGCGGTTACATCTCCAAAATATTGGGACTATAGTGACTTCGAAAAAGCTACGTGCGTATTAACCACCTTTGGTCCCGGAGTCTTCGTTCCTGCTTACAATAGGCCCGAGTCTATTCACTTACAGGGAATGAGAAGAACCATTGATGCTCTTGATGCAAAAACAGACCATACAGGCAAAGAACACGCAAGGTCTGTTTTAGCTGATGTAGAATCCAGATCGTTGGTTTACGGTAGAACTACCACCGGTTCCGCTTTTAGAACCAGAATAGACACTGCAAGACAACCGGGGAGGGAACAGTATCAAAGGCTTGTAGGAAGCATTCACACACATCCGCTTACTATTGGAGAGGCAGGCTTGGAGAGCGTGTCACATGGTTTTAGTAATAAGGATTTTACCACTTTCTTAACTGATTTAGATCAACAATTTATGATTATCAGATTTGGTCGAAATACTTTAATTATGTTAAAAACCTCCGCTACCCCTAATAGCTTAAGCGAAGAATCTGTTGAAGCACATGTGCAGTCTTTAACAGATGAATTTATAAGTGGCAATCATCCTTCGACAGTCCTAGCTCAAGCTATAACTTTTAACAAGGCTGTTTGCACTGAATTTGGTCTTACCCTCTACTTAGCTACTGAAAAAAGTAAGGATTTAGCTCAGCGTATAGAAGTAACTAATTTCTAATTATTATGTGTTTCTTATGGAGTATGCCCAGTCCGTAAAATACATATAGTATTTTTATCTTAGAAATTATTACAGTAGTGTGTTGTATAATAACCTTATGCAGTTAAGCTACGATAAAGAAAAACTAAATCAGTTTTGCACTAGGAACCAAATAATTTACTTAGGACTTTTTGGGTCCGCGGCTCGGGGTGAAGCAGATAGTAAAAGCGATATAGACCTCCTTGTAGAGTTTTCGAAAACTCCCAGCTTATTAAAGCATATAGGCATCGAGTACGAACTTTCGGAAAGCATTTTTAATAATCGAAAGGTTGATCTTATAACCAGAAAATCCTTGAATAAATATATAGCACCAAATATATTAAAAGATTTACAAACAATTTATGAGGAAAAATAAAAATAATCTACCCTACCTAAAAGATATTTTAGAGGCTATAAATTCAATAGAACTGTACCTTCAAGACGCTCCAAATATGGAAGAGTTCATTAGAGGCAAGGGCTTATACCAAGACGCCATAGTTAGAAATATAGAAATAATAGGCGAAGCAGCTAAAAATATAAATGATGCTCTCAAAGAAAGATATCCCAACATCCCTTGGAAACAAATGGCAGGAATGCGGGATAAGATTGTACACGAATACGCAAATGTTGATTGGGAAGAGGTTTGGAGAGTTGCAACCGAAGACATTAAAGAATTAAAGCCTTTCATTGAATCAGTTATTCAGAATGAGGAATAAGCTCCATTTTCACAGGTGCTAAAATGCACATATGATAGATTTGAACAAACCTGTAGGCGTATTACCCAAAATAGGCCCCCGATATCAATATTTGCTTAAAAGGCTTGAAATACACACTTTAAACGATTTAATACATCACTTGCCGTTTCGTTACGAAGACTTTTCAAATGTTAAAAAAATAAAAGATGTTCTGGAAGAGGAAGTAGTAACCATAGAAGCTGTTCTGGATAATATAGATAACATTTATACAAAATACGGCAAAAAGCTGACTAAAGCCAAAGTAGGGGATGAAACGGGGTACCTGGATGTAATATGGTTCAATCAGCACTACATTAAAACAGTAATGGAACCCGGAGAGAATTATAATTTTAGTGGAAAAGTAGGGCATTTCGGCAAAAAACTCACTTTAATAAACCCAGAATTTGAAATTATCAAAAAAAATACTTTGAATACAAAACGACTTGTACCTATCTATTCGGAAACACTTGGAGTATCTTCAAAATGGCTACGCACCAGAATTAACGACGTCCTGTCTCAAGTAGAAACGGTTGAAGAATTCATACCGGAAAACCTGATATTAAATAACAATTTAATGGAAATTGATAAGGCTATAAAAACAATCCATTTTCCCAATAACCTTGAAGAAGCAAATACCGCAAGACTGCGATTTGAATTTGAGGAATTGTTTATGGAAATGCTCAAAACCGAAATAAGGAAAACCGAGTGGAATAAAAAATCCGCCTCCCACGAAATAAAAATTAAAAACGATCAGATACAAAGTTTTATTAGTAGTCTTCCTTTTATTTTAACTGACGCCCAAAACGAAGCATTAAAGGAAGTTTTCGATGATCTCCAAAAACCTCATCCTATGAACCGGCTTTTGGAGGGGGATGTCGGGACAGGTAAAACAATGGTAGCTATAATAGCAGCTTACGCGGTGCACCTTAACAGCTTAAAAACTGTTTATATGGCTCCGACGGAGATACTAGCTCAACAACACTTTGAAACTTTTAAAAAGTTTTTAGATCCATTTAATATAAAAATCAGGAGTGTACTGGGAGGAATGAACGCATCTTCCGATACGGATTTCGATATTGCTATCGGAACTCACGCACTCTTGGAAAACAAGAACGGATTTGAAAAAGTAGGTTTTGTAATAATAGACGAACAGCACAGATTCGGGGTAGAGCAGAGAGCCCAACTGGTATTTTTATCGCACGACACAAAGAATAACCTTAAACCACATTTGCTTTCAATGACCGCGACACCAATTCCCAGAACTCTGGCCCTCACTTTGTACGGGGACCTATCCATATCAACTTTAAAAACATCTCCCCAAAAGAACAAAAAAATAATTACTAAAGTAATACCCGAAAAAATGAGGCAAAAAGCTTATGAATGGATATTGAATAAAAATGAATCAACTTTTATAGTTTGCCCGCTTATTTCGGAATCAGAAGTCGAGAGCATGGAGAACATAAAAGCGGCTGAAAAAGAATTTAAGACTTTGAGTTCTACAGTATTTTCTGATCAAAAAATAGGGCTACTCCATGGAAGAATGAAATCGAAAGAAAAGAAAGAAGTAGTAGATAAATTCAGAAGGGGAGAAATAAAAATCCTGGTATCCACGCCCGTAATAGAAGTAGGAATAGACGTACCAGAAGCCTCAATAATGGTTATAGAAAGCGCTGAAAGATACGGATTGGCATCTCTTCACCAATTACGCGGCCGAGTAGGAAGAGGAGGACAACCAGGATATTGTTTGGTATTCATGTCAAACAACTCAAGGGCTGGCTATTCACGTCTTAAAAAACTGGAAGAAATAAATGAAGGAATAAAATTAGCCGAAATAGACATGAAAATGCGCGGACATGGTGACATTTACGGAATAATGCAACACGGATTTAAAAAATTGAAATACGCTGATATTAACAATTTAGAACTGTTGGAAAGAACAAAAAAAGAAGCGCAGAAAATCTTCTCTGAGCTTGACAACTACCCTAAATTAAAGGATAAGTTACATGAATTCCAAATTAGCATGGTAGAAAAGAATTAAATTAGGAAAGTTTAGTTTTTTAGGGGCTAAAGTAGCAAAAAAGCATCTATGAAGCCAATTAGAGTAACCAGCGGAACCGCAAAGAATACTAAATTAAATACACCTCAAACTGAAGGCTTTAGGGCGGTGCAGGATATTGTTAAACAATCCGTCTTTTCCATTTTGGGAGATAATGTTAACGATGCAGTATGTCTTGACCTTTATGCCGGAAGCGGGAGTCTGGGCATTGAGGCATTAAGCAGGGGAGCAAAATGGTGCGATTTTGTTGATAAAGACCACGAGGCTAAAAAAGTTATATTGGAAAATCTAGTCAGGTGCAAGTTCGAAAACAATTATGAGGTATTTAATAAAAACGCTGTGAAATTCGTGGAAAAAACCGTCGGTAAAGGAAAGAACGAGATAAATACGAAGAAAGTAGAGACAAGGGATGAACCCTCAAAAACATACGATCTGGTTTTTTTGGATCCCTTTTACGAAAATACTTCTCACAAACACCTTATAAAATTATTAGAAAGTACCTTAACTAAAGCCGGGCTTATTATATTTTTTCATGGCGAAAAGCTTGACATGAAAAAACTACTCACAGATACAAAACTTAAGATTATCACCCAAAGAAAATTTGGAAAAAGCTATTTTGATATTTTAGCTCGATAAAACTAACTATACCTCTCTTCCTTCCAGGGGTCGGCGTGATTGTTATACCCCCTCATTTCCCAAAAACCGGGTTGGTCTTTTACGACAAATCTAATTCCATTTAAAAACTTCGCGGATTTCCACCCGTAAAGCTGTGGAATGATCATTCTCACAGGTCCACCGTGTATTAAAGGAATTGGCTGGCCTTCCAACTCATAAGCTACAATTACATCATCTTTTAAAGCTTCTTCCATTGTTATATTTGTAGTGTATCCGTCTCTGGATTCAAAAATTACGTGTACAACTTCTTTTTTCGGCTTTGCCAGAACCGCTATTTCCTTAAAAGGTATCCCTCTCCAATTTAAATCAAACTTTGACCACCTGGTAACACAGTGAAAATCTCTTTTTATAACCTTCGACGGAAGTGATAAGAATCGTTCGGAAGTAAGCTCAGTCGGATTCTCAATTTCTCCGCTTAACTTAAGCTTAAAATCGGCCAATTCCAGGGGGGGCCTTATACCTAAATCCAAAATCGGAAATTGTTGTGTTAAATACTGCCCGGGCGGAAACCTGTCGTGAGAACCACTGTCTTTACGCCCTGTTAAACCAAATTTCTTAGACGCCTGCTGAAGTTTGGCATTTAGGTACGTTTGATTGTAGTCTTGCTGTCCCATACATTAATTCTACACAATTTGACAAATTACATGCTAAACCACTATATTACCAAGGTCAAAACATTGCTTTTGACTAAATTATAAGGATAATTATTTATATGGCAGTACCAAAAAGACGCCACAGCAAAAGTAGAACCAGGCAGAAAAGAAATAGCCACTACAAGAAATCAGCTGTGGGAATAGTAAAAACAAAAGACGGCAAAGCTTTTAAAAGACCTCATGTAGACGAGAGGGTAGAACCCTAAATCTAATTCTTGCACCTTTATATTAGGAAAGGAGAAAAATTGTAGAAGATGAAAGCAAAAACTGACCCAAGGCACATTGCCAGAAAATTAGCTTTATGCTCAGTTTTCTGCTGGCTTTTTTCAGATCCCAACCACGAGGAATGCATGAAATTGTCCAGTAATCTGCTGGATCTTGAACCAGGCGACGTAGACCTGGGTTTAACAAACAAAATTGTTGAAGGTGTTACCAACAATTTAAAGGCAATTGACAAAATAATTCAAAAGGCCGCTCCCGAATGGCCGATTGATAAAATTTCTAAAATTGACCTGGTAGTATTGAGAATAGCAATATTCGAAATAGTTTTCGGAAAAAGCGTACCAGAAAAAGTAGCAATAGATGAAGCCGTGGAATTGGCCAAGGAGTTCGGAAACGATACATCAAGCAAATTTGTAAATGGTGTATTGGGAAGCGTAGTTTCTACGAAATCAGAAAGTATTACAATAAATTCGTTAATTTAAAAAATGACTAGCTATTTGAACAAAGTAAAAAAAATAATAGAAGATAAAACCGGGTTAGACCCCTCGGAAATATCTCTGGAATCATATTTTGAAGAAGACTTAAATATAAGCGAAATGGAGTTGCTGGAAATCCTTGAAGAAATCGAGGAATTATTTAATTTGGATCTAACAAGCGAAAAGGAAAATATAGAAACAGTAGGTGATTTGATAGAACTTCTTGAAGAACACCTTGATTAATTTAACAGCATATGGAATTCGATA
>CAZEAL010000119.1:0-8352 GCA_964510265.1 uncultured Candidatus Saccharibacteria bacterium | reverse complement strand
AGGTAGTAGAAGAAACTGTTGATGAACTCGAGAAGAGACCAAAATGGCAGACATTATTATTCGGAACCGACTATAAAAATCTTGGAGCATTAAGATCCCAACTTGTAAGAAACAGAAACACAATTAGAAACCTTACAAAATCATTGGATACTTTGGAATCTTCGGAAAGTGAGGGTTTGGTACAGGCGCAGATATATGATCTTGAAGCAAGCCAATTAGAAATTAAGGAAATAATTGAAAAGAATGAAAGTCAGTTTAGTATTCTGGGCTGGGTATTCAGATTTCTAAGTGGATACGATTCAGGCGGCGGCGGAGATGATACCGGAGAATCTTCAGAATCTACGGAAACGACACCTTCTTTTTGATTTACTTTATTGATTTCTATTTTAATTAACCTTTCTATATATTATTTACTCGAATTGAGATTATAATCGTAAGATATGAAAATAAAGTATATTCAGACTAAGGATTCCCGTGGTTTACATATTAATGATTTTATAAGCAAGAATTATCCGCATTTTATAAACGAACCGGAACCTGATATTATATTTGTCTCCGGCGGTGACGGGGCGATGTTGCATGCTATGCAAGAACATCATCATCACAATAAGCCTTTTCTGGGTCATGCAATTGGTACTTTAAATTTTTCAATGAATCGTATAAATAATCTGGAAGAATTTTTCCCAAAACTTATATCCGGCAAACAAAAATTGTATCTATTGGATCTTAATGCAATAAGGGTTTGGTATATTGATAAGTCCGGAATCAAAAAAGAAGTAGGTCAAGCTATAAATGATTTGGTAATAGGAACGCATATAATGGGGTATCATCACCTTTCGATAAGCTCTGTGGATAAATCTTTTAATAACCTTGAATTCAAAGGAGCCGGAATATGTATTGCGACTTTTTTTGGCAGTACAGGATATAATTTTAACCTTGGCGGACCTATACTGCCACTTGATTCTGATTTATGGTCTATAAAAGGAGTTATATGTAACCGATATATAGAAGATATTATAAAAGTGCAATCAATGACTATTAATAATCTATCCGAGAATTCACTTGTGAATATCTTTATTGACGGTATTGATAAAGAACAGCTTTTGGGATTCGAAGAAAAAATACTATTTGAACGTGGAAAAATGATGCAGTTAGCGTTTTTAGATAAGAATGAATTTATGCAAAAAAGAGTTGAGATTGCATCACGCTATCGTCGCTAATTAAATCTAAAGTGCCAGTTTTTTTAGTACAATGTCCAAGGCTTCCTCAATAGATGAAACACCATATAAACTTGCACCCGCTCCGGTTGTATGTCCGCCTCCTCCAAATATTTCTGCAATTTTACTTACATCAACATCCGGGGTTTTAGATCTAAAACTTAGTTCATAATATTTTGGATCACTTTCCACTTCGGCTATAACAAAAGCCATATCAATTCCCTCTATATATTTAATAAGATCAGAATGTCTTATAAATACTTTATCCATATTAATATTTGAATCTCTTATCTCTTTTAACGTAATTGTTGAGTATGCATATTTTTTATTAAAGTTTGCTTTGAGATTCCTATATACAAGTTCTTTAAATCTAATTTGATCAATATATTCATAACTGGTTAATTTTGAGATGATTTCCCAAATCTTTACTCCTTGTTCAAGCATATCAGCAGCTATTCTAAAATCTTCGGGTTTTGCCGAATCAAACTTAAAAAACCCTGTATCAGTTAAAAGTCCAACAGCCATAATGTCCAGATATTCCTTAGGTATTGCCAGGCTTAGCTCCTTAAAAAATTTATACAAAACAGAACAACATGAACCAATGTGATGTATATAATTTAAATCGCCGAACATGTCATTGGTTACATGATGGTCTATATTTATAGAACAAATATGGGCAGGGATTAAAAATTTATCATTTAAAGATACATGTACTTTCGTACCGGAATCCAAAAATATTATTAAATCATATAAGTTCAAATCTAAAGTGCTAATATCGGTTTCTGTTGTAATATCGGCTTGAAAGTCAAATCTATTAAAAGTTTGATTTATTTTATTAGCGTGTATAACTTTTGATTTAATATTTAGAGATTGAATAAATTTATTTAAAACAATAGAACTGCATAACGCATCATAATCCGTTCTCGTATCCATATTTATAAGTATATTTTTTGAGTTCTTAATTTTGTCTAAGATAGCCGCTGCGGAAGTGTTTTCCATGAAATTCATTATATCACTGGACTTTTATCCTGTAAGCTGATTATTTTGAAAGAACCTTTAAAACTTCGTTTGAAAACCTATCATAGTTTGTATAGTTCATTAAAATATTTCGCGCCTTTTTAGCTATTAGTTCATACTTTTTAGATTTTATGAGGTAGATTATAGTTTTTACACAATTAGAGGTATTTTTGGGCTCTAACATAACAAAATTCTCATTATTGTTCAGTAAATACTTACCTCCTAATAAATTTGTTGTTAATAAACAATTTCCTGCTAAAGCAGATTCAAAGGCAGCCAGGCCAAACGATTCTATTTCTTCTGTGTTAATGTGAAATGAAAAATTGGAAATCTTTAAAATATCGTAAAAATTAGGAATTTTACAATCCTCATAATCTATAAATTTCATTTGGGTTGTTTTTACAGATTTTCCTTTTGCATAGTCAAAAAGCTTTGATTTGTTTTCCTCAACTATAGGTCTGATTTGGGAATCACTACCGCCAATAAGTAGCTTTATATTGGGGATATACTTACTTAATTCTAGAAATATATCTAAGGCTGGTAATATTCCCTTACGGGTATAAATAGAATTTGGCGAATACATCGAAGAAAATCTTGTAGGATAAATAAATACAATGTCATTTGGCTTTATTTCATATTTTCTTCTTAACCTATTACATGCTGTAAAGCTTTTATAAGTAAGAGAAACTGAAAAATATGGAGTCATTTTAAATATTTTATTTCTGCTAATTTCTGAATTTATTAGGTCGTTTTCAACCAAATTGCTGATAACGTAATTTAAATCCGCGATTTTACTGATAAATTCAATATTATCGTCTTTCTCTAATGTATTACCTATTCTATTTACAATTCGGGGGCGTTTACTTAAAGCATTTAATTGGTTAGCGGCCATAATGTTTTCTTTTCTTTGAAAATTAAATACTAATAATGTGTCGCAGTCGACTATTTTATTTAAGGTTTTTTCAGAGAGTTCCTTTTTATTTATTTTATTTGGAAATAACTCTTTAAGCTCGGGTATATATTCTATATTGTCGTTAATGTTATTAGATTCAGCACTTAATACTTTATATTTTGCACCGCAATTCTCTAAAACATTGATTGTATAATATAAAGTGGTGTCTAATCCGCTAATTCCTTTATATGGTCTTAGAATATTAATCCTTTTCTCCATAGTATCTTATTTATAAGGGCCGGACCTGAATTTAAAGAACGACATAGAAATTAATAAAATAATAGCCAAATGTAAATCGACAAATAAAAACATGGAAATCGTTGCTATAAATAAAACGGTGGTTATTAATTGCAGTAGAGTTTTTGAGGTAGGTAAACCTATTTTTGTAACAAAAGTGACAGTTTGTGTCTTTAAATCGTTCTCATAGTCGTGGGTTTGATGCCTTATCAGGGTTTTTAATCCAGTTAACATTAAGTATAAAATAAAATATATAGTAATTGGAGAGAGTAATACAATATTTGCCAACTTTAGAAAAATTACATAAGGAAAAACTCTTAAAGAAAATTGTACTGTGTATGCCAGAAAAGCGTGTGTTTTAAACCTGAAAGGTTCGTAAGAATAAAGCGTTAAAAACACTAGTGATGAGAATCCAACCAGAAACGCTCCATAGTTTCTTAAAACTGTAAGAAAATAAAATAACAGCAAGGTACTAGCAATCAGTGATAGTATTGTATAAACTTTTATTGTTACTTCTTTTTGACCAAAATATCTATCCTTACCTACAGTGATATCTTCTTCTCTATCAGCATAAGAGTTCAGAATAAATCCATATGCAAGTGATGTTACAGTGAAAACAAGAGTTGCAACTAAGGACGAAATGGGATTTATATTAAGCGCTATACCTGTTAAAAGAGATATAAAAGTGAGTAGTTCAAGTTTGTCGTACCAGTCGTAGATTCTATAAATATTATAGTAATTAGTCATTGTATCTTTGTCAGTAATTGGGCGGATTTTATTAAATCAGTATATTCTTTCGTTATTATAGCAATAAGGTTCAATTTTGTGTCCTTTAAGTTAAATATTTTTAGTTTCTATATATTTAATATCTAAAACAAACTTGAACAAAACACTACTGAACATCCCTGTCAAAGTAAACCAAATAAGTTCTTCTATAGGTATTCCAAACAAGAGTATTCCGCTAATGTTATTTAAATTCCACCAATCCGCAATGATTCCAGAAAAAAGAATATTAAATATCAGGTAAAAGGTAATTGTGTATAAGAATATGAACAAACCTGTGAAAACAAGGATTTTTAAAAGGGACCTTTTAATAAGAGTAATAATTCCCAATGGAATAATAATTGAAATCATAGAATTATATATTGGATTTAACTTGTTAAATTGTTCTAATAAAATAAATAATATTGGTGTTACGAGAAATGTAATTAAAACCTTAAAAATGTTAGCTTTTATGGCGTTCCAGGGATGAATATTCTCGTAATGCTTCCTAAGGATAAAGCTGTATATACCTGCAGATTCTGAACAAAGTAAGAACCCAAATATAAAATCTTCAATACTATTGTTAAGGTTAAATAAAGTAATTGGAGACCAGTATTTTCCCAAAAAGTGTTGAGCAGTTGCAAATGCTACTAACCCGCCGAGGATTCCATTTACTAACATTTCAACTCTAAGATCTTTTCTTCTAAAAAAGATTACAAAAAATAATGGAGATAGCAATAATACCCCTAATACGTATGCATATCTTTGCATGTATTGATTATAACAATGAGGTTTCTATTCTGTAATCGACTACTATCAAAAACATAACATTGATAACTAGTTAGGGGCTTGTTGTCTATTCATATAAAATACTGTAGCAACATTAAGAAATCATCCTTTATTGATTGATTTGGACATATCGATGGGAATCAAACCAACGTATTTATAAGTTACGCTAATGAATATGAAACAAGCAACATATTACCCTATAGCAATTTGTGTTTTTCCACAAAACCTGCTATTATGCAGCATTACATATGATTTCAATAGGTCAAATTATACAAAATATACTGCTTGTTCTAGCCGCTATAACGGCTTCTAAGTACACTTTGTATCTGATTACAAGCCTTTTTTATATGTATAGCAGGAGTAAATACTTAAGGAAGGCCATGAGTGTATCTAAAAGAGACATCGAGGAGATGTTTAAAATATCCGTTATTGTGCCTGCGTGGAATGAAGCCGTGGGTATTTTGGATTGTGTGCATTCCCTTTACAAAGCTTCATATAGTAACCTTGAAATTGTTGTTGTTAATGACGGCTCAAAAGATAATACTGATACTGTTATTAAAGACTTCATAAAGCAAGAGCTCCCAAAATTAAAATCGACCAAAACTTTTAAATATGTTTCTAAGTCCAACGGTGGAAAAGGAAGTGCTTTAAATGCGGGTATTAAAAAAAGCAGCGGGGATCTAATTGTTACGATGGATGCCGACACGATTTTTGAAGAAGACGCTTTATATAACGCAGCAATGTATTTTTATAAAACGGATTTGGATGCTGCGGTTGGTAACGTTAAAATAGCTAATTCTAAATCATTATTGGGTATTATCCAGCAAATTGAGTATACTGTAGGCTTTTATTTTAAAAGGTCACACTCTGTACTTAATAGTGAATATATAATTGGAGGTGCTTTCGGGGTTTTTAGACGAAACGTATTCAAAAAGTATGGCTAATTGGATGAAAGAATAAAGACGGAAGATATAGAGTATTCCACCAGACTTCAAGCAAAAGGGTGTAAAATATTTTTTCTGGAAGATGCCATTGCTTATACCGAAGGTCCCGTAACAGTCAAAGATTTAATGAAACAACGCTTGAGGTGGAAAAAAGGACGTTTAGACACATTTATTAAACATAAATATTTGTTTTTAAGTTCAAAAAAAGAACATAATAAATTTCTTACATATTATTTATTACCGATAACGTTGTTTTACGAGATTGAGTTGTTATTTGAACCAATCTTTACGTTATATGGAATTTATTACTTAATAGATACTGGTAATTTAAAACCGATGTTTATATGGATCTTATTTACTGGGTTTATTTATGCATTTACCTTTTTATTCGGGTCAAAAAAGAACAGTAAAAAAGCGTTTGTATTTACCCCGACATACTTTTTCTTGTCTTATGTGCTCACTTTTGTTGAAGTTTATGCAATGTATAAGTCTTTAAGAATGTTATCCAAAAAGCAGGATGTGGTTTGGCAGACGTGGCAGCGACGTGGTTTAAACAATGTTTGATTTCTAAAAATTACTTTTCGGCCTTTTCCAATTTTTAAGTTCTAATATTTTAAGAATTTACAAAAGTTAAAGCTACGCCGCTCTTATTGGCGCGTCCGGTTCTGCCGATTCGGTGAATATAATCATCGTATGTTTCAGGTAATTCGTAGTTAATAACGTGGCTTATATCACTTATGTCCAGTCCTCTGGCGGCAATGTCAGTAGCTAGTAAAATGTTTACCTGGTTTTTCTTAAATCGTTCCAAAATACTGTGTCTTTGGCTTTGCCTCTTATCTCCATGAATGGCCTCCACATTAAAGCCACGTCTTAATAATTCATCCGCAAGTTTTTGAACACTCCACTTAGTGTTTCCGAATACTAAAACTTTTGAGAACTCTTCCTGTGTTAAAAGAGTATGCAATCGTTCTAATTTCATTTGTTTTTCGGTAACTCTAATATAATCCTGACGGATATTTACGCTTGTATCCTGTTTTTTTAATTTTATTGTAACTGCATTTTGTACAAAAGCGTAAATTATTTCTTCAACTTTTCTGGGCACTGTTGCGGAAAAAAACAATGACTGTCTGTTTTTGGGTAGTAATGAAATAAACAGTTTAATTTCTTTGATAAATCCGATATCAACCATTCTGTCCGTTTCGTCTAAAACTACATTGTTAAAACCCGAAAGTCTCAAAGTATTTCTTTCTATCATATCTTTAATTCTTCCCGGTGTTCCTATTACAAAGTTTGGGTTTCTCTGAAGATCTCTCATTTGGTAATACATGCTTTTTCCACCCATAATAAGTGCCGAATAAATTCCCATTTGATTAACAAAAGCTTTAAATTCAGTGTTTATCTGCTCTGCAAGTTCTCTTGTTGGAGCAACTATTAATACTTTTTGATTTCTATCTTTAGAAACTTTCTCTATTAATGGAATTAGAAATGCAGCAGTTTTGCCGGTTCCAGTATTTGCGATTCCTATTAAATCTTTTCCAGCAAGCATATACGGAATTGCCTGGTCCTGAATCTGAGTCATTGTCTTATACCCCTTAATTTGTATATTCTTTTTAAGCTGATAGTTAATCTGTAGATTTTCGAAAGAGTTGGTGGCAATATACGTATCATTTTCTAAATTCTGTGGATTTTTCTGAATTTGCTTTGAATATTCTATAGATCTGATTAAATCAGATTCTGAAATGGTAACTCTTGCAGGTTTTCTATTATTTGTAGGGAATCGTGATCTTGAATGATTAAATCCCCCTCTTCTGTAATTACTTCTCATGTTTCTCATATTTTAAAATTTGCCAAGAGTTTACAGGCGCATATCGATCTGCACCTGTAATATGAAGCCGGTAAATATAGTATGTGTAGGGAAAAGATACTGTTAAATAATAATAATTAGGTTATCTTTATCTTACTAAACGTACAAAATAATAGCTTCGCTATTCCTTGACAAATCATTGTATCAGATATTCAGGAAACGCGCAAGCTTACTATAGGGTTAGTTTATTCTGTTTCATTCATGAAAAATACCTGTCGCTTGCAACCGGTACAAATAACCAGCCAGCCGGCGCTGCCGCAGGAAAGATCCCAAGTCCATGTAGGACTTTTAAAATACATAGCATGCAATTCATCAAGCTTTTTGTGGCAGTAAGCACATTGAATGTCGTTATTTCCAAACATGCTTCGGAAATAATCTACGGTTTTTTTGGTAGAAGGTGAGGCTGAATTGCTTTTACATTCCATGACGTCTGTCCAGGGAAAGAATACAGGTTCAGGGTAACTACCGTAAGTTGATATTTCTTCTTTATATCTTTTACGGTTATTATTGTTTATTAATACTGTGTATCCGTAATAATGCGGTGTTTTTTTCTTTATGTATCTATAATAC